>CAXQQM010000001.1:0-2883 GCA_964226055.1 Robiginitalea sp.
CCTGTCGACCTACATTCGCTTCACTAAAAACTAAACACATGAAGAAATTTGCAATCACCATGCTGGCCGTAATGGGCTGTATGGCAGGGGCTCACGCCCAGGACATCGATTTTGGAATTACCGCGGGATACCTGAACGCCCGGGGTAGTGTCAAAGCCGACGACATTTCTGTATCAGCCAGTGAATCCGGGTTTTACGGAGGAATCGTGGCCGAATTTTCGGTTGCCGACAAGATCGGTATCCAGCCGGAACTTCTCTACGCCAGCGTGGACGGCGGGGATGGGATTATACTCCCGATCCTGCTGGAGTACGCCATCGCACCCAAAGTCCATTTCCAGGCCGGCCCGCAACTGGTCTTTTCCCTGGAAGATGTACCGGACGATTTTACCGGGGTAGAATTCGACCTCGCCGGAGGGATCGGTGTGGACATTACTGATGCTTTCTTTGCAGAGGCCCGGTATACATTCCAGATCAACAACTCCTATACAGGTTCAGAGGACGTGACCGTACGCGGCAACTACCTGACCATCGGCGTCGGATATAAGTTTTTCTAATACCTGCCAGTCGATAACCGGAAAACGGGGGCTCACGGCCCCCGTTTTTAATTTCAACTATTTTGCGGTGGTCCCTCGGCGGGATTGAATCGCGTACCCCGGAAGCTGCCCGGGGCACTTACAGTTTTTTGCTACATTTACCCCCATGAAGCTTATCATCATCAACGGACCCAACCTGAACCTGCTGGGCAAGCGGGAGCCGGATGTCTACGGCAACACCTCCTTTGAAGCGTATTTCAGCGAATTGCAGTTTCGTTTTAAGGACGTGCAGCTCGAATACTTCCAGTCGAATATCGAAGGTGAAATCATCGGCAAGATCCAGGAAACGGGGTTTGAATACGACGGCATCATCCTGAATGCCGCTGCCTATACCCATACTTCAGTGGGGATTGGAGACGCCGTAAAGGCCGTGGAAGCCCCGGTGGTGGAAGTGCATATTTCCAATGTGTCCCAACGCGAATCCTTCCGCCATGAATCCCATATCTCCCCGGGGGCCCGTGGGGTGATTTTCGGGTTTGGTCTTAAAGGCTACGACCTGGCCATCCGGAGTTTCCTTAAGGATTAGGCCCTGCTGAGAAAGCGGCTGTCCAGATAAAACGTGCCAAAGGGCAGGAGGGAGGCCACCAGCAGCCAGGTGAGGATCTTCCATCCCCATCCCTGTTCCTTCCACACCACCAGTGCGAGCGCGACATACCCGATAAACAGGAATCCGTGGGCATACCCTACATATTGGTTGGGCTCACCAATTCCCGCCCAGTACTTCAACGGCATGGTGAGGCCGAAGAGCAGCAAAAAGCTGATGCCCTCCATAATTGCGACAATCCTGAAAATCGATAGCATATACGCGGCCGGTCTGGTTTTTACAGGTGGATTACTTCGTCATAAGCGTCCGCCACAGCTTCCATAACCGCCTCGCTCATGGTTGGGTGCGGGTGGACTGCCTTGAGGATTTCGTGCCCGGTGGTTTCGAGTTTCCGGCCAACCACGGCTTCGGCAATCATATCCGTGACCCCGGCTCCGATCATATGGCAACCGAGCCATTCCCCGTATTTTGCATCGAAAATGACCTTGACAAAACCATCCGGGTTCCCGGAGGCCTTTGCCTTACCGCTGGCCGAAAAAGGGAATTTACCCACCTTTACGTCATATCCCGCTTCCCGGGCCTGCGCTTCTGTCATCCCGACGGACGCCACTTCCGGCATGCAATAGGTACAACCGGGAATGTTCCCGTAGTCCAGGGGCTCCACGTGCATACCAGCAATTTTCTCCACACACAGGATTCCTTCTGCAGATGCCACGTGGGCCAGGGCAGGCCCCGGGGTGACGTCGCCGATGGCGTAGTAGCCAGGGATGTTGGTCTGGTAGTAGTCGTTGACCATGACCTTGTCCCGATCCGTGGCGATACCCACATCCTCGAGCCCGATATTTTCAATATTCGTCTTGATCCCGACAGCCGAAAGGACGATGTCGGCCTCCAGGGTTTGTTCCCCCTTGGAAGTCTTGACAGTGGCCTTGACCCCGTCCCCGGACGTATCTACTTTGGTGACCTCCGAGGACGTCATCACCTTGACCCCGGCCTTTTTAAAACTGCGTTCGAGTTGCTTGGAAACTTCCTCGTCCTCAACAGGGACAATGTTTGGCAGGAATTCCACCACGGTTACCTCGGTGCCCATCGCATTGTAGAAATAGGCGAATTCGATACCGATGGCCCCGCTCCCCACGACGATCATCTTTTTGGGCTGTTTCTCCAGGGTCATCGCTTCGCGGTACCCGATGATTTTCTTCCCGTCCTGGGGAAGGCTCGGGAGTTCCCGGCTCCTCGCCCCGGTGGCGATGATGATATGGGAAGCTTCATAGGTGGTTTCCTTGCCGTCAGCATCCTTGACGCTCACTTTTTTCCCCGGTTTCAGCGTGCCAAAACCCTTGAGCACTTCAATTTTGTTCTTCTTCATGAGGAACTGAACGCCTTTGCTCATCCCATCGGCCACATTCCGGCTTCGTTTTACCACGGCACCAAAATCCTTGTCTGCGCCTTCCACGGTGAGGCCGTAATCGCCTGCATGTTTCAGATATTCAAACACCTGGGCCGATTTCAGCAGCGCCTTGGTGGGGATACACCCCCAGTTGAGGCAAACGCCCCCGAGGCTTTCCTTTTCTACAATGGCGGTTTTAAAACCGAGTTGGGATGCGCGGATGGCGGTTACATACCCGCCGGGCCCGCTGCCGAGAACTAGTACGTCAAAGCTGCTCATAGATGAATTGTTTCGCTGATTTTTCACCGGCAAAGGTACGAAACCCATCCGAAAGCTACCGGGGGATTATTGCGCCG
>CAXQQM010000002.1:0-10371 GCA_964226055.1 Robiginitalea sp.
TTCATCTCTTCGAAGTACTTCAGGTTAAACACCTGTCGCTGTTTGTCCGGCAGCCCGGCAAGTGCCCGCTGCAATTGCAACTGGGCCTGATCCCCGTCAAAATAAGGGTCTGCTTCCAAACTGTCCACCAGGTGATCCTTGAGCTGTTCATCGGTAATCCCCATCCTTCGGGATCGTTTCTTCATATAGCTCAGCGCTTCATTTGTGGCGATACGGTACATCCAGGAATACAGCTTGCTCTCTCCCTTGAAAGTATCGATGTGCCTGAATATTTTGATAAAGGTATTGTGAAGTACATCATCTGTGTCGTCATGGGAGATCACCATCTTTCGTATATGCCAGTACAGCCGTTGCTGGTACTTTTCCACCAATACCCGGAATGCCCCATCCTTGCGGGCGGGATCCTGTAACCTGGCTATTAAGTCGGCATCTTCGGACATACGCTGGGTGTCTTGTTTAGGACCGCGGTTAACCCATTTGGTTTAATTCCGGCCCCGCATCAGGCCAATTGCTGCATTTCCACCAGCCGCCGGTAGACCCCGCCCTGTTCCAGGAGTTCCTGGTGGGTACCCTGTTCCACAATGCGCCCTTTTTGAAGGACCACGATCCGGTCGGCGTGCTGGATAGTGCTCAACCGGTGAGCGATTACCAGGGAGGTACGGCCCTGCATCATTTTTTCAAGTGCATCCTGTACGAGGCGTTCGCTTTCCGTGTCCAGGGCCGAGGTCGCCTCGTCAAGGATCATGATCGGGGGGTTCTTCAGCACGGCCCGGGCGATAGACAACCGCTGCTTTTGCCCACCGCTGAGTTTATTTCCCCCGTCCCCGATATTCGTGTCGTAGCCGCGGGGTAGCTGGGAGATAAATTCGTGGGCATTGGCGATCCGTGCGGCCGCCTCTACCTCTTCATCTGTAGCCCCTTCGCGACCCAGCAGGATGTTGTTGCGCACCGAGTCGTTGAAAAGGATGGAGTCCTGTGTCACCAGGCCCATCAAATGCCTGACCGAAGCCTTGGTCACTTCCCGGATATCCGTCCCGTCCAGGGTGATGCACCCCTCATTGACGTCGTAAAAACGCGTTACCAGGTTGGCGATGGTACTCTTGCCGCTTCCGGATTGCCCTACGAGGGCCACTGTTTGCCCCTTGGCGACTTCCAGGCTGAAGTCCGTTAGTACTGGCTCGTCCTCATACCTAAACGAAACGCGTTCCAGTTTGAGGGAGGAGTTGAAACCTGCGATTTCTTTCCCGTGCGGTGGGTCTGGCAGGGTGGATTCGGTCTCCAGTACTTCCAGGACACGCTCCGCAGCCGCATTGCCCTTTTTTACCCCGTAGGACGCCTTGCTGATGGCTTTGGCCGGCGTCAGTATATTGTAGGCGAGCCCCATATATGCAATAAAGGAGGCGGCATTCAGGCTGCCTTCCACCAGCACCATCTTCCCCCCGAACCAAAGCAGGATCCCGATAACCAGTATCCCGAGGAATTCCCCGACGGGGGAGGCGAGGTTCTGCCGGTTGAGCAGGCTGTTTGAAAACCGGAAAAACCGCCCGGTAGACGCGGCAAACTGGTCGGCGAATCGCTTTTCGGCATTGAATGCCTTGATGACCCGCAAGCCGCCCAGGGTCTCCTCCACGATGGACAGGAAATTACCCTGTTCGCGCTGTACCCGGTCGGAATGCCGCTTCAGTGACTTCCCGATACGGGAGATAATAAACCCCGCCAGGGGGATAAAGACAAAGACGAATACCGTGAGTTTGACGCTGATAAAAAACATCGCCAGGATTGTAAAGAGGATCGTCAGGGGTTCCCGTACGATAAGTTCCAGGACGGACAGGAAGGAATGCTGTATTTCCAGGACGTCCGAAGTAATGCGGGCAATCACGTCCCCTTTCCGCTTCTCCGAGTAAAAGGAGACCGGCAGCGTCACGATCTTTTCGTAGATGGCATTCCGCAGGTCTTTCAGGACGCCGTTCCGCAGGAAGGTGATGTAGAACATCGCCAGGTAGTTGAAGACATTCTTCAACAGGAAAAGGACCAGCACCAGGCCGATTACCCAGACCAGGGCCTGCATCTTGTCATCCCCGGCCACGGAACCCAGCTCGTAATACAGGGAATCTTTAACGTAGGATTCCAATTGCCCGATCCCTTCGTACACCGGGGGTTCCTTGACGGGTTCGGTTTGCTGAAACAGCACCTCGAGCATGGGGATGAGGGCCACAAAGGACAGGGCGCTGAAAAGCGCGTAGAGGATGTTGAAGAAGATGTTCAGTATCCCGTATCGCCGGTAGGGGAGGGCGAAACGGAGGATTTTCCGGAAATATTTCATCCTTCGAGATTCAGGTCGGCCAGTATCCGGTCGATTTTTTCCTCGAGCTGCCGATGCATATCCGGGTAGTCCGGGACCGATTCGATGGGGGCGTTTACGCTCACATAGAACTTGATCTTCGGCTCGGTACCGCTCGGCCGGGCTGCCACGCGCGACCCGTCCGCGGTTGTGTATACCAGCACATTGGAGGTGGGCAGGTCGATAGGCGTGCGCTCTCCGGTCCGGGTATCCAGGGAGGTGGCATCGTTGTAGTCGTCGATACGGACGACTTCAGAGCCGTCCAGTTGTTTCAGCGGGTTTTCCCGGAAGTCCTTCATCATCTGCCGGATTTCCTGCGCCCCGTCCATGCCCTTTTTCACCAGGGACACCAGGCGTTCGCGGTAACAGCCGAAATCCGCATAGCATTGCAGCAGTTCCCGGTAGAAGCTGCTGCCATCCGATTTGGCCTGGGCCGCGATCTCGCAAGCGAGGAGGGTGGAAGTCACTGCATCCTTGTCGCGGACAAAATCCCCGACCATGTACCCGTAACTCTCTTCTCCCCCGCCCAGGAATTCCTGGTCCGGAAAGTCGACGATCATCTTGGCGATCCATTTGAAGCCTGTCAGGGATGTTTTGCATTCCACCCCGTAGGCGTCTGCCATGGCTGGCATCATGGGCGTGGAGACGATGGTAGTCGCGACAAATTCATTGCCCTTAAAACCCTTGGACTTCCGGGCATCCAGCAAATAGCGGGTCATCAGGACCATGGTCTGGTTCCCGTTGAGCAGTTCCAGCCGGCCTTCGGAATTTCGCACGGCAATCCCCAGGCGATCGCTGTCCGGGTCGGTCCCCACCACCATATCTGCCCCGATGGCTTCCCCTTTTTCCAGGGCCAATGCCAGGGCGGCCGGCTCTTCGGGATTTGGGGAGGCCACTGTTGGGAAATTTCCGTCGGGTTCGGCCTGCTCCGGGATAACGGTTACTTTCTTATAGCCGGCTTTTTCGAGCACTTGCGGGATGGCGGTGATGGACGTGCCGTGGAGGGAGGTAAATACAATGGAGAAATCGTCCTTCCCCCTGGCGCCAATACTGCCGTTGGCCACGCAGGCCTCGATAAACGCCTCGTCTACCTCGGCGTCAATGGTCTCAATCAGGTCTTCCCGGGGTTCAAAACGAATGTCCTCGTACTCCAGGCTGTTGATGGCCCGGATGATTTCCCCGTCCTGGGGGGGCACAATCTGGCCCCCGTCAGTCCAGTAGACCTTATATCCGTTGTATTCCGGCGGGTTGTGGGAGGCGGTCAGGACTACGCCGGCATGGCAATCCAGGTGTCGCACGGCAAAGGAGAGTTCCGGGGTGGTCCGCAGCTCGGAGAACAGGAAGACGCGGATCCCGTTTGATGAAAACACCTCGGCTACCAGGCGGGCCAGGGACTGGCTGTTATTCCGGCAGTCGTAGGCAATCACCACCTGCAAACCGTCCTCTCCGTAAATTTCTTTCAGGTAGTTACTCAGGCCCTGGGTGCTTTTGCCCAGGGTGTATTTATTGATGCGGTTGGTGCCGGTCCCCATGATGCCGCGCATCCCGCCAGTACCAAATTCCAGGTTTTTATAAAACCGGTCTTTGAGCCCTTCCGGATCGTTTTCCACAAGGTCTTGTACCTCCTTTTTTACGGCCGGGTCAAAGAAGTCGGTGAGCCAGCTTTTTGCGGTTTTCAGGATGGTTTCGGAATCCATATACAGAGTTTTAAACAAAGGTACATCAGAAATGCAAAATAGGGGAAATGCTCCGGAAAAACGGACGTTTAAGCGGCTAACCTATCGGAGCAGGCCAATATTTTGTACTTTTCCTGTTGCTAGCGCTATGAAAATGAACCACTTCAGATGGATCACCTGCCTGGCGCTTCTTTTCTGTGGCAATGGCGTTGTCCTGGGCCAGAAAGAAGCAGCTGTCTGGTATTTTGGGCAATACGCGGGCCTGGACTTCGGTTCCGGGGAGCCCGTGGCGCTCTTTGACGGGCTGGTCAACACGGTGGAAGGGTGTGATGCCTATTCAGATTCCGACGGCAACCTGCTTTTCTACACGGACGGTATCACGGTCTGGGACCGGAACCATATGCGGATGGAAGGCGGCAGGGGCCTGGCAGGCAGTCCTTCGACCTCCCAGGCGGCCATTGTAGTGCCCCAACCCGGGTCGGAAACCATCTTTTACATTTTTACACCCGACGATGCCCTGGCTTACGCCGGCGGCCTGGCCGGAAGTACCCCCAATGGGCTGAATTATTCCGTGGTGGATATGACCCGGAATGGCGGGTTGGGGGCAGTTGTCCGGCGAAATGTGCCTTTGCTGGATTCTGCGTCAGAAAATATCACGGCAGTCAGGAATTTTGAGGAAGACTTTTACTGGGTGGTGACCCATCGGCGGGACCGCTTTTTTGCATACAAGCTCACGGCTTCAGGCCTGGAGCCCGACCCCGTGGTTTCGCTCCTGGGGCCGGATACGCGACTTCCGGCCAATTTCAGGGGGTGCGCCAAGATCTCCCCGGACGGGACGCGCCTGGCCATAGCGCATACCATCGTGGAGCCAGAGATTGAAAGCCAACTGTACCTTTACGACTTCGATGCCGGTACGGGCCGGGTTTCCAACCCGAGGGCCCTGGGCGGCGACCTGTTGTTTTACGGGGTGGAATTCTCCCCGGATTCCTCCAAACTCTATGCGACGGGGACGCTGATCGGCGCGGAGACCTCCGACCTGTTTCTCGAGTCAGAGATCGTGGAGATCCTCCAGTTCAACCTGGCGTCAGCGGATATCCCCGCTTCCAGATACCAGGTCCATCGGTTCGAAAGACCCATACAGGGGTTTCTAGGCGGGAGCATCCAGTTGGCGGTAGACCGGAAAATCTACCACTCCATGCCTGGCGGGGAGTTATCCGTGATCCGGAATCCGGAAGCTGCCGGGAATGCCTGCGATTTCCGCCCTTTTGATACGGATCTCGGCGGACCGGCCGCCACCTACGGGCTCCCGCAGTTTATCCAATCCTATTTTGAAACCGTGGTGGAAGTGGAACCGCTTTGTTACGGCTCCACAGCGCTTTTTACCCCGGATGCAGCCACGGATATCGCTGCCATTTCCTGGGATTTCGGCGACCCGGCCAGCGGATCACAGAACTTTTCGGATCAAATCGTCCCCGGGCACCAATATTCGTCCCCGGGGGTTTACGAGGTGCGCTTTGAGGTGACGTATAACAATGGTACCCGTAGGGAGTTCCTGCAGTTTGTGGAGATCGCCGACGTCCCGGATCCCCCGGCCACTGTGGAACTCCTGCAATGCGATATCGACGGCAATGACGACGGGCTGGCGGAATTCAACCTGGGCGAGGCCCTGCCGATGCTGCAAGGGGGCAACCCGGAAATCAATGCATTCTACTACCTGAGCCGGGAGGATGCCGAAGCCAACCGGAACCCGCTCAACCCCGTAGGATTTGTCAACACGTTTCCCGACCAAGTTGTCTATGCCCGGGTTTTTGAAACCCCGGATTGTTTCCGCATATCGGAAATCCATTTGCGGACGCGGTTTTTGGAAATTCCCGAGGCAGCGGTTATGACGCTCTGTCAGGCCACCTCCGGGGAAAGTACGGCAGGGTTGAAACGCGAGGAGATGGAAGCCTTTATTTCAGGTATGTACGGGGATACGGGGAATCTGACCCTGCACGCCAGCGCTGCGGACGCCCTCCTGGACCAGCGCGCTTTTTTCAATTACAACATCCGGTTCCAGCCCGGTTCCCCCCGGGAGGTCTGGTTCCGGATCGAGGACGGGGGGCAATGCGGGCAGATCGGGTCTGTCCGCGTTGATTTTGTCAACCCCCCCGAGCTGGACGGCATCATCGAGGTACCTTATTGCGACACCCCGGTGGTACTCGAAGCCCCGGAGGTGTTTTCTGAATACCTCTGGGAAGACGGCAGTTCGGGCCGGGTGCGGACCGTCGATGCCCCGGGCAGTTATTCGGTGGCCCTGCGGGTAGGGGAGTGCGAGCGGGTGCAGGAATTCCGGGTCCTTCCGCCGGAAACCTTGGAGATCACAGAATTAATCATATCGGACTTCCGGCAAGTCAACAGTATCCGTGTGGTGGTTGGCGGGTCAGAATCCGCTGTATCCTATTCCCTGGACGGCGGGTTGAATTTCCAGGAATCACCCTATTTCGGCGGGCTGGAACCGGGGGTATATGAACTCCTGGTACAGGGGACTTGCCAAACGGTTTCCCGGGAAGTCATTGTGGGCGGCCTGCCGAATTTTTTCTCCCCGAACGGGGATGGAAAAAATGACTTCTGGGAATTTCACAATGCGGCCTACTTCGGGCCTTACCAACTGGAAATTTACGACCGTTTCGGCAACCTGGTGGGACAGCTGAGCGATTCAGACCCGGGCTGGGACGGCAACCGCCTAGGCAGCCCGCTCCCGGCATCCGATTACTGGTATCGGTTGCGACTGGACGCAGGGCGGGAAGTCAAGGGACATTTTGCACTGATTCGCTGAAGTTCACCCGGTCGTAGATGGAATAGCGCTGTTCGTTGCGCTTGCTGCGGAGGATCATTTCCCCCACAAACCCGGAGAGGAAGAACTGGGTCCCCATGATCATGGCCGCCAGGGCCAGGAAAAACTGGGGGCGGTCCGTAAGCAGCCGGCCGGCCGGGTTCAGGAACAACTTATCGATCCCTAAATAGAGTGCAAACCCAAAACCGATCAGGAACATGAGTACCCCCAGGGCCCCGAAAAGGTGCATGGGACGCTTGCCGAACTTGGAGACAAACCAGATGGTGATCAGGTCCAGGAACCCGTTGATAAACCGGTCGGCCCCGAACTTGGTCTTCCCGTATTTACGGGCCTGGTGCTGTACCACCTGCTCCCCGATCCGCGTGTACCCGGCATTTTTGGCCAGTACGGGGATGTAGCGGTGCATTTCGCCCGAGACTTCGATCTGGTCTACCACCTCCTTCCGGAAGGCCTTCAGGCCGCAGTTGAAATCGTGCAGGCGGACCCCCGAGGTTTTGCGCGCCGCCCAGTTGAAGAGTTTGGATGGCAGGTTTTTCATCAGCAGGGAGTCGTATCGTTTTTTCTTCCATCCCGAAACCAGGTGGTAGCCCTCTTCACGGATCATGCGGACCATTTCCGGGATTTCCTCCGGGTTGTCCTGCAGGTCGGCATCCATGGTGATCACAATATCGCCCGAAGCCTGGCGGAAACCGGCATGCAGGGCCTGGGATTTGCCGTAATTCTTCAAAAAACGGATGCCCCGGACGTTGGGGTTGGTCGCTGCCAGGTTCCGGATGATTTCCCAGCTTCCGTCAGTGCTCCCGTCGTCGATAAAAAGGATATCGTACAAAAAACGATTGGATTGCATTACGGATACAATCCAATCGTGGAGTTCGTTAAGCGATTCCGCCTCGTTGAGCAAGGGGATAACTATGGACAGGTGCATACTCAGTATTCCGGTTCTGTCCAAATGTACGATTTTAGGCCTAAATCAGGCCTCCTCGGATTTTTTGAAAATCAGGCCACCGACCAGGCCGATAATCAATCCGAAAACCACGGACATGATCAGGATGACGGGGTAGCCGAACCAAAAGAACTTCTTTCCCATTTCCACACCCTGCTCCACTTGTTCGGGGGTCATGTTCCCTGAGGCAGCGGCTTCGGCCATACGGGCTTCGGTGATCCTGGTTGCAAAATCCGGGTCCAGGACATTGGACAATAACAACAGGTAAAGCACCGAAATAACCCCGGAAACCACGGCGATTCCCGCACCCAGTTTCAGGGCCTGGCCGATGCTCAGCAGGCCGCCGTTGGCCTTGCGGAAACTCAGGATACCCCAGAAAATGACTGCTACGGAAATCACGATATTCACTACCTGGACAACGGGGCTGTTGGTAGTGTGTGCATCCACCAGGAAGAGCATCAGGGAGAAGGCCACCCCGATAGCACCGAGGATGAGGCCGTAATTCAGGGAGTACTTCCCTATTTTTGGTTGGTTCTGTTCCATTTGTTGTATGATTTTTTGGTTTTTGTTGGTTATTAGTTGCTTCCGGGGGCGGAATGTTACAGGAAAGATAAGCATTCTGCGGATAAAAATCTTTTCAGCCCTTGATTGTTTTCCAGTAAAAATTATTACATTTGCAGCCTGAAAAACTGAGGAATAAAACGAGCGTACGATGAGAAAAGATATTCATCCCGATAATTACCGCCTGGTGGCCTTCAAGGATATGTCCAATGACGATGTGTTCATCACCAAGTCCACCGCAGAAACCCGCGAGACCATGGAGGTTGACGGGGTGGAGTACCCGCTGGTGAAGCTGGAGATTTCCCGTACCTCACATCCGTTCTACACCGGTAAGTCCAAACTGATCGACACGGCCGGCCGGATCGACAAATTCAAGAACAAGTACAAAAAGTTCGACAAGAAGGAAGTTAAAAAGGAAGCCGGGAAGGAAGAGAAATAATTCCCCGATAGCTTTCCGGACCATACAGGCGGCCCCCTCACGGGGGTCGCTTTTTTTATGGCAGATCATATCCTCCGGACTGGGCCCGACCCCCGCTATGGTGGCCCGTTTCGACCACAGGTCGGATACTGCCGACCAACCGGTTAAATCACACCAATCGCTTTTTGTAGCTTTGCTGTAAAACGGAACCATGAACCATATCCTGTTCGACGGGGACCGCAGGACGGCATTGCTGCCCTTCACCTATACGCGGCCGGTTGGGGATATCCGAATAGGGATCCTCACACTCCGCGAAAAGTGGCAGCGCTACCTGGGGGTAGAGGTGAGATGCCGTACCGAGGCGTACCTCTCGGGGAAATTTCCTGTGAAAAGCGGGCCGGACAACCTGCTGATTCAAGCTTCGTTTTTCCCGGATCCCGGCCTGGTAGCCGCCATCCGGAAGTTGCAACCCGGGGAGGCGCTCTGGAAGGACGATTGCGTCCTGGCCTGCAGGAGTGAAGACCCGCATGCCGACCCGAAAGGCGAAGGTTTCATCCGCCGGGACTACCCGGGGGAGACCTGGCAGTTGCGAAATACCTGGGACATTTTTTCGATGAACGGCAGGGCCCTGGAGGCCGATTTTGACCTGGTGACCGCCGGGCGTAATTCGGCCCCTGTTTCCGCTACAAACCGCCTGGTGGCCGCTGATCGGATCTTCCTCGAGGAGGGGGCCGAAGTGGAGCACAGTATCCTCAATGCCAGTGAGGGGCCCATATATATTGGCCGGAATGCCCTGGTCATGGAAGGCAACCTGATCCGCGGCGGGCTGGCCCTTTGTGACCATGCGGTGGTGAAAATGGGCGCCAAGATCTACGGCCCCACCACAGTGGGTCCCTATGGAAAGGTATGCGGGGAGATCAACAATTCGGTCATCTTCGGGTATTCCAGCAAGGGGCACGACGGCTACCTTGGGAATTCCGTATTGGGGGAATGGTGCAATATCGGGGCAGACTCCAACAACTCCAACCTGAAGAACAACTACGCCAAGGTGCGGCTCTGGAATTATGAGACACAGCGGTTCGATCCCACCGGGCTGCAGTTTTGCGGGCTGATGATGGGTGACCACAGCAAGACGGCCATCAATACGATGTTTAATACCGGTACGGTTATCGGGGTGAATTGCAATATCTATGTGCCGGGGTTTCCCCGGAATTTCGTCCCGAGTTTCAGCTGGGGGGGCGCCTCGGGTTTTTCCACTTACCAGCCGGGCAAGGCATTTGAGGCTGCCCGGGTGATGATGGCCCGCCGGGGCGTGGACTTCACCGAAGAAGATGCCCGGATCCTCCAACAGGTTTTTGACGATAGTGCCCAATGGCGCAAATAAGTGGCGGGACCAACCCGCTGCGTGCCCGGACCGGCTTGCCAAAAGGGAGTAAATCCCTATCTTTGCCCCCCGGTAAAACCGGCCGGATATACCCACGGCCGGGCCGATGACCCTGAAAAATACTATGGACCGCACCGTTGCCTTTTATACCCTGGGATGCAAACTGAATTTTGCAGAGACCTCCACGATTGCCCGCGACCTGGTGGAACAGG
>CAXQQM010000003.1:0-4663 GCA_964226055.1 Robiginitalea sp.
CTATGCCACCACACAGACGCTGGGGGCAGACCGCATGGCGCTGGCCACGGCTGCCTTCTACCGCTTCCACAAGGAGAACTGCCTGGTGATCGACGCGGGCAGTTGCATTACCTACGACTTTGTGAACGATTACGGCGAATTCCTGGGCGGGGCCATTTCCCCGGGCCTGAAGATGCGCTACCGGGCCCTGAACGCCTTTACGGCACGCCTGCCGCTGCTGGAGCCGGAAGAACCCCTGGACCTGGTCGGGAACGCCACGGTCAGCAGCATGCACAGCGGGGTGGTGAACGGCCTGTTATTCGAGCTGGACGGGGTGATTGACCAATATAAATCCCGCTATTCAGATTTAACAGTTATTTTAACAGGAGGCGATGCGCAATTTTTGTCTAACCGGTTAAAAAATACCATATTTGCGCTTCCTAATTTTCTACTGGAGGGCTTAAACCAGCTGCTGGAATACAACAAAAGTTAGATGGTAAAACGATTGGTTCTCGCAATAATCGGTATTGCGATGTATTCAGCGTCCGCACAGAACGGCACGCTTTCTCCTTACTCTTCACTGGGCATCGGCGATTTTCGGACTGTCAACAGCATCGAAAACCAGATGATGGGGGGGCTCGGCGTCTACACGGACAGCATCCACCTGCAGCTGAACAACCCGGCCTCCCTTGGGAAGCTCGGCCTTACCGCCTATGCCGCCGGATTTTCGCACAAGGAGGTCCGCCTGGAGACCTTTGCCGAGCAACAGCGCCCGTCCGTATCCAATTTTGAATACCTGGGCCTTGCATTCCCGCTCATCGCCCAGAAAGCGGGTGTGTCGTTGGGGATCAAGCCGTATAGTTCGGTGGGATACGACCTGGAGCAGCTCCAGACCGCGCAGGGGGTGACCACGGCCAACCAGTTTACGGGCGAGGGGGGAGTCAACCAGTTATTCCTATCTGCGGGGTTCCGCCTTTTGCCCAGGTTGAACGTCGGGGCCACGGTGAATTTCCACTTCGGGCGCATCGACCTGACCCGGATACAGGTAACAGAAGGTATCGCCTACGGGACCCTGGACAGCCGGACCTCCGACATCAGCGGATTCGACTTCAACTACGGCCTCACCTGGGAACCCATGGTCAGCAGCAAGCACACGCTGTTCACCTCGGTGAGGATCAATACACAGGCCAACCTGGTGTCCTCCAACCAGCAGCGCATTTCCTCCTTTGTCCCGCTTACGGGGATTGAGATCGAGGGCATCGACGTGAACCTGGACCGGGACAACCTGCGGTTTACGGAGATCAAGATCCCGACCACCTACACCCTGGGGCTCGGTTACGGGGAAGACAAACACTGGTTCCTGGGGGCCGAATACGGCATCCAGCAATTCAGCGATTTTAAAAACCGGTTCCTGGAATCGGGCAACGTGGTTTATGAAGACGCCAGCAGCATTGCGGTAGGCGGGTTTTACGTCCCGGACTACACCTCCATCGATTCGTATTTAAGCCGGGTCACCTACCGGGCCGGATTGCGCCTGGACAATACCGGGATGGTCATCAATGACAAGCCGCTCGAAAACTTTGGCATAACATTTGGACTAGGGTTACCGCTTGGAGCCGAAAGCGAATTCTCGAATTTGAATCTTGGATTCGAACTGGGAAGAAGGGGCACCACGATGAATGGTTTGGTGAGGGAAAGCTATTTCAAAGTGAGTCTGGGCCTTTCTTTCGCCGACAGATGGTTCCGAAAGAGGCAGATTAATTGATAAAAAATTAGTATTTTACCACCCCTCTAATAATGACAAATAAAATGAAAAAGGATTTTTACTTGATGATCATTGCGGTTTTCGGGGCCTTCGGAATGGTATTCGGACAAGCCCAGAATCCTGAATGTATGACGAACTTATCCATTTATGCGGAACACGCCAAGGTGAAAAATTACGAGGCGGCCTATACCCCGTGGAAGATGGTATATGAAAATTGCCCGGGAATCAACAAGGCGAATTTCTCCTATGGGGAGCGGATCCTCGACTACAAAATCGAGAATTCCTCCGGGGCTGAAAAAGAGGGCTATATCCAGGACCTGCTGGCACTCTACGACAAGAGCACCGAGTATTTCCCCAAGAACTATTCCCCTGCGGAAATCGCCAGCGATAAAGCGTCCTTGCTGTACGACAACAAAAAGGCCACGGACGCCCAGCTTTATGAAATGCTCTCCGAAGCCTTTAATAAGGACCGCGAGAATTTTGACAACCCGAAGGCGCTCTACCTCTATTTCTCTTCCCTGGTAAACTTGCACAATGCGGGCAAACAGGATTTGCAGGAGGTTTTCAACGCCTACGACGACGTAACGGAAAAAATCGAAGAGGAAAACGAGAAGTACCTGGCTCAGATCAACCGGCTCTTGCCGAAGGATTCCCTGGGGACGCTGACCTCCAAGGAAAAGCAGCAACTTCGCGCCTACAACAGCTATTCGGAAAATTACGGGAAGATTTCCGGGAGTATCGATTCCAAGCTGGGTAGCCTGGCGGATTGCGACAACCTGATCCCGCTCTACGAAAAGAATTTCGCCGAGAAGAAAGACGATATTACCTGGGTAAAGCGCGCCGTGGGACGGATGTTCTCCAAGGAATGTACGGACGACCCGCTCTTCCGGAAATTGTTTGAAGCCCAGTTGGCCCTTGAGCCGTCGGCCAGTGCCTACCTGTACGGGGGTACCCTGAAGGCCAAGGATGGGGACAACCAGGGGGCGATTGCCGATTTTGACAAGGCGGCCGGCCTGGAAACCGATGCCAAGAAAAAGTCGGATATCCTCTATAAGGCGGCTACCATCGCCCGGAAATTCAGCAAGTCACAGGCCCGTAGCTACGCCCAGAAGGCCATCAATGCCTACGGGGCCAACGGCAAGGCTTATTTGTTGATTGCGAACCTGTATGCCTCGAGTGCCAACGACTGCGGCAGCACGACCTTTGAAAAGCGCGCCATGTATTGGAAGGCAGCCGACCTGGCCCGCCAGGCAGCACGGGTTGACCCGTCCCTGAGCAGTACGGCCAACCAGGCAGCCGCCAGCTACAGCGCCAAAGCGCCGTCCAAGACCGATATTTTCCAATCCGGTATGGCCGGGAAGACCGTGTCTTTCTCCTGCTGGGTAGGCGGCAGCGTGAAGGTGCCCAACCTGTAAGAAACTATGAAACCGAACATACCCGGTTTAATGTACATTGCCATGGCTTTTGCCGTGGCAATGTTCGTTATGGGCTGCGAAGACCGTTATGAGCGCGTTGGGGACGAGGCGGCGGAGCCCGTTTATCCCCAGGGCGTATCCCACGACTTTTCGCTCACCTATACGGAAACCCCGGAAGGCATGTCCAACCAGGACACCAGTGCCACCCGGGTCATCGCCGTGCTGCGCAGCCCCCTGAGTGAAGATTTTACCAATCTGCAATTCCAGTACCGCACCTTCCCGGAAGGGTTGCGCGTGGAGCACTACGACGAGCAGGGCCGGCTCAGCACCATCGAGGCGGACTACGCCATCATCTACGCCCAGACCAATGTGTTTGACCTGCAGGGGCACGTGGTGATGGAAACCCACGACGGGAAACGCCTGGTGGCCGACCAGCTGTTTTGGGACCGGAACAACGACTGGATATTCACCGAGGGCCGGTTTACCCTGACCAACCCGGAGGAGGGGACGCTCCTCAACGGGACCGGCATGGACTTTAACCGGGATTTTAGCTATTTTAATGCACACCAGACCGGCGGCCAGATGGAAGTGCCGGAAGAAGAAGACCCATCATGATCAAGATCCTTAAATACACCGAATACATCTACCTGATTATCGCCATCATTGCCGCTTACGAGCTCTGGCAATTCTGGAATGTCGACCGCAACCGCGCCTACCTTTTCCTCTTTTTTGCCGTGGTATCCCTGGGGATGTTCCTCTTCAGGCGCCGGTACCGCAAGCGCTTTGAGAGGCGCAGGGATGAGGAGAACTCCTAACGGGCCCGGGCAGATATGGTAGCCATCATCGTCATTTCGCTTATTTGTTCGGCTTTTTTCTCCGGGATGGAGATCGCCTTTGTTTCGGCCAACCGCATCCATATCGAGATAGAGAAAAAGCAACAGGGCCTGTTGGCGGGCGTCCTCTCGCGGCTCACAGCCAAGCCTTCCAAGTTTATCACCACGATGCTCATCGGCAACAACATTGCCTTGGTGGTGTATGCCTATTATATGGGGGAGCTTTTGATGGGCTGGTTCGGCCAACTGCTCCCCACGGACAATGCCTTTTTGCAGGCCCTGCTCACCGATTTTGCCCTGATCACCCAAACGGTGATCTCCACGCTGATCATCCTGTTGACCGCTGAATTCATGCCCAAGGTCCTTTTTCAGATCTATTCGAATTCCCTGCTGAAGCTTCTGGCCCTCCCGGCTTATTTTTTCTACATCCTGTTCTGGCTGCTGTCCGAGGGGGTCATGTTTATATCGGATGTCATCCTCAAGGTGCTGTTCCGGTCGGACGGGGACGAGGTGCAGATGTCCTTTACGAAACTCGAACTCGGGGACTATATCACCGAGCAGATGGAGACCGTCGAAGAAGAAGACGAGGTGGACTCGGAGATCCAGATTTTCCAGAACGCCCTGGAATTTTCCGAGGTGAAGGCGCGGGAGGTGATGGTGCCCCGGACGGA
>CAXQQM010000004.1:0-24724 GCA_964226055.1 Robiginitalea sp.
GCGGGGGATGAAAGGGTCGTATATGGATACTCTATGAGTAGAAATATAACGAAACCGACTTGCGGGTAAACCGGCTGGGAGTGACGCTCAGAAATGAGTGTGACCCGAGTGGGGACCTCGCCTCGTAGGGGTGCCTGAGGCAACTCCGGAGCCAGAGCTGAGCGGTCAGTGTCTATCGATTTGATATCGGGGCGCGGCGGTTTGGGTGTGGAGATCCGGGGTGTTGCGCTCTGGTCTAAGCCGAGTAGAAATCATAAACGGGCCATAGAGAAGGGGCGACAGGGGGAGTATTGTCTTCGGGCATTCTTCTCTCTGCGCGATTACCCTAATCCGAGATTGGTCGGGGGAACGAGAAACACATCGTCCACGGATAGCAACTTGAGGACAAAGACTCGATTGAAAAAAAGGTGGATGACGCAGAAACTCCGCGGTATGCATCCCAAGTGCCCGCAACAGGCCGGACCCAATCTCCAGCCGCCAGGACCCAACCCCCCACCGCCCGGACCCAACCCCCAGCTGCGGGCCGTGCAACAAAAATCCCCGAAATAAAAAAGGCTGCATTGCAGCCTTTTCCTTTTCCGAATTACCGGTTTAATAGTAGCTATAGGTAGTCTCTTCCCCCTGGGTTGTCCGGCGGACAGCCCTTCCTTCGGTATCGTATTCATAAGAAAAAACATACTGCAGATCCGCCCTGTTTTCCTCCACCCGGTAAGAACCCGGCAGGTTGTGTTGTGCCTGAACGGTTGGAACCACTTCAACCACGGGAAACATATTCGGTTTATCGAGGTAGTTTTCATAAGTACGGGTCGAAATCAGCTCGTACTCTTCCGGGGTATCCACCGGAATATACGTCAGTTGCCTGTACAGGTTCCCGTCGGTGAAAAACAGGTTGACAAAGACATGGGAAAGTGTGTACTCCCCGGAACCCTGCAAATCGAATTGCTGCTTACCCCCGATATTCCCGGCGTCGTCATAGGCGTACACATCGTACGACTTGCGAACTCCCTGGTCAATGACTTCCGAGGTGGCCAGCCGGCCGTTATCCCAGTGAAAATACTCGTCCCGGCCATCGTGGTAGTTAATCCGGGATATTTTCCCGTCTTCATAATAGAAGGTATCCGTACCGCGGCGCAGGCCTGGGGTTTCCGTCTCCCATTCCACCCGGTCGATCTGCCCATCCGGGCGGTAAAAATAGGTTTTGGAAGATTTCCAACCGCCTCCGGACGACTGGTAGGACCTGGGTTTCCCCTGCAACTCGTCATCGATGATTTCCACGCTGACGGACCCCCGTTCGCCTATGGCAAATCCTTCGCTGACGGAGGAAATCGTAAAATCGATGTGTTTCATCCCGCCGATCAGGTCATCGTCCTGAGGGATCAATGTAAAGGCGACTGTTTCGGCTTCTTCTGCTATTTGCAGGGTCAAAAACCCGTTGATAGCCGCGGGGACTGTTTGGAACTGCAAACCGTCGTCCGCAGCGATCCGGATGGTTACCTGACCGGTTCTGAAGGCTGGAATTTCCAGGTTCAGGGAGATTTCAACTGCCTCGGCATTTTCCAGGTGCGAGAAATCCTCCACGAGGTTAATGGCTACCGGGTTCGAACCCCCGGGGTTACCCGGAGCCTGGTCGTCGTCTTTTGAACAACCAATCAGGATGGCAGGCAGGAGTATATACCCCATGTAATGAGCAAATGGTTTCATAGTTTTCTGATTAATGGATAAAGGCGTAGGTAAACGAAAGTTGGGAGGGGCGAAGGTCCGTTGGTCGCCTGGCGACCCTGGCGGAGAAGAAGTGGTTTATTCCGGTAACTGAATTAGAATTATCAACAATAGACGCCGCGGGTCCATTTTTGTTACACGAGTAAATATCATGGTTGGGTCTACGCGTAAATGGTGAGGTTTACGCCTAAATTTAGTAGTTTGGGTTTCCATTCCACCTTTAAAACAAATTCCTTATGGTCACCCGCCACTACTGGAAACTGTATCCGATCCTGCTGCTCCTACTCGCGGGGCCCAAGGCATGGGCGCATCCCACAGGCAACCTGCTTGTCGTTGGCGAACAGGTGCTCTGGTCGTATATCAGCCCGGTTGAAGATCCGGACCACAAGGCCTGTGTCATGTCCTGGAAACCGGGTTCGGAGCCCATTGTCCTGTTGCAATCCGAATACCCGGCGAGCGATTTTATGCTCTCTGCCCGGGGCGAAGAAATATACGCGGTTGAAAGGCGCTACCTGGCTGCCAAAGACCGGTTTGAATCCCGCGTGTTGAAACTGGGCCCCGGTAAAACCGCCGAGGAAATATGGCCCTGGTTCCCGGACTCCTGGCGCGTGGGGGAGGCGGGCTTTTTTATGCTTTCGGATACGCGGATGGTAATGGGCCGGTACCCTGGGGTAGCCGTTTTGGAAAAAGGCGGGGAGCCCGAGCCTTACCTGGATTTCGGGGAGCCTGTCCGCAGGATCCGCCACCTGGAGGATGACCGGCTGTTGCTCCTGGGCGAAGGCGCGTGCTGGTTAACGGACCAAAAGGGCAAAATCCTCAAATCCTGGGATTCCTTCCTGGACCCGGATGCCCCAGAGCCCCCGTTGGGTCGCAACCAGGTTTTTGACGCGGATTACCGGGACGGCGAACTGCTGCTGGCCTATTGGGGAATGCGCCAATACAAGGTCATCCAACCGGACGGGAAGCAGGAGGTAATTCGCCAATTGGAAGATCCGCTTACCCCCCATTGGGTAGCCTATTCCAACTTCGGAAAACTCCTGTTTGCATCCCGCCTGGTATTCACCGGCGAGACCCCCAGGCCCGACCTGGTGCGGATAACCGATGCCGGCCAAACCCGATCTGTTTGGCAATTGCCCGAAAAAAACCGATAACACTAAAACCGATAACAAGAATTGCGCTGCGATGAAACGAACCGACCCGCCCATTGTAATCTCGACAATTATTAACGCCTCACAGGATGCAGTCTGGCAGGCCATTACCGACCCGGACCAAATGCGCGCATGGTATTTTGAGGACATCCCGGATTTCAGGGCCGAGGTGGGGTTTGAAACCGGGTTTGAAGTGGCGGTTGAAGACCGGGTATTCCCCCACAAATGGCGGGTTTCCGAGGCCGATCTGCCCCACCGGCTTACCTACGAATGGCGGTATGAGAACTATGCGGGGTGCGGGTATGTAACCTTCGAACTGGCCGGCGTGGAAGCCAAAACCCGGGTACACCTTATCAACACGGTTACCGAGGATTTCCCCGGGGATATCCCCGAATTCTAACGGGAAAGTTGTATCGGCGGATGGGAGTTTTTTATCCGGCAACGCCTGAAAGGATTCCTGGAGGATCACCAATAGCTCCTATTGAAGGGATTCCCTATCTTGTAAGCTGTTTCAACTCAAAATCAGGGATGTTATGCGCTTACGATTTTTATCCCAACTGCTTTTAACGGTACTCATCGGGTTCCATGCCGGGGCGTTTGCCCAACCCATGGAAAAAACCCAGCCAGTGTTCGAAAACGGGGAAGCCCAGGTAGTGCCGGGATTTCTGGACCCGGAAGATTGGATCCGACACGACCTGTGGGTGGAAACCCCGTTTGACACGGATGGGGACCAGAAGCCAGACCGCATGCATGTGTCGGTCACCCGCCCGGGCCAGACCGAAACGGAAGGCCTGAAGCTGCCGGTCATCTATGTCTCCAGCCCGTATTTTGCGGGGACCGCGCCTTTTGTGGATGGCCTTTTCTGGGACGTTAAGCACGAACTCGGGCAACCGGCACCCACCCGACGGGTCCACCCGGAAGTGACCCGTAAAGGGGAACGTCCGGTAATTTCCAATTCCCATATCGATACCTGGGTACCCCGGGGCTACATCGTGGTACATTCCTCCTCCCCGGGCACGGGTTTATCGCAGGGGGCACCGACAGTGGGCGGGGACAATGAGTCCCTGGCACCCAAAGCGGTGATCGACTGGCTCAACGGCCGGGCCAACGGGTATACCGAGCCGGTTGGCGGGGAACACGTCGAGGCGTACTGGACCACCGGAAAAGTAGGCATGACCGGCACCTCCTACAACGGGACGATCCCGCTGGCAGCGGCCACCACCGGGGTGGAAGGGCTTGAAGCCATCATCCCCATCGCCCCGAATACCTCCTATTACCACTATTACCGCTCCAATGGCCTGGTACGCTCACCGGGCGGATATTTGGGCGAGGACATCGATGTCCTTTACGACTTTATCAACAGCGGAGATGAGTCGCGCAGGGCCTACAACAACCAGACTGTCCGCGATTCGGAAATGCAGGCGGGGATGGACCGGATTACCGGTGATTACAACGAATTCTGGGCGGGTCGCGACTACCTCAACGACATGGAGCCGATGCGCGCTGCCCTGCTGATGTCGCACGGTTTCAATGACTGGAACGTGATGCCCGAGCACAGCTACCGCATCTACAAAGCAGCCCGGGAAAAGGGCATACCCGCACAGATCTACTACCACCAGAACGGGCACGGGGGGCCGCCCCCCCTTAAAATGATGAACCGCTGGTTTACCCGCTACCTGCACGGGGTGGAAAACGGGGTGGAAAACGACCCCAGGGCCTGGATCGTCCGGGAAGGCATGGATAGCGGGAAACCCACCTCATACGCGGATTACCCGAACCCGGATGCTGAACCCGTGATGCTGTATCCGGCCCCGGGTGCCCCGGACCATGGGAAATTACTGGCAGCTAAACCCGAAGAAGGCTCGCGGGAGACACTTGTGGACAATTATTCTTTTCCCGGCGAAACCCTGGCCCGGGCAAAAAGCTCCGGGCACCGGCTCATCTACACGACGCCTGTACTCACCGAAGACCTGCATATTTCCGGGGTGCCCAGGGTAACCATCCGGTTAGCGAGCAACAAGGAGGCGGCCAACCTGTCCGTATGGCTGGTCTCCCTCCCCTGGAATACCGGGCAGGGTACGCGAATCACGGATAATATAATTACCCGGGGCTGGGCAGATCCGCAAAATTACCGTTCCCTTACGGAAAGCGAACCCCTCGAACCCGGGCGCTTTTACGACGTTACCTTCGAGCTGATCCCCGACGACCAGGTCATCCCAAAGGGCCAGCAGATTGGGTTGATGATCTTTTCGACAGACCGGGATTTTACGCTTTGGCCCGAACCGGGTACGGAGCTGACCATCGACCTGGAAGCCACCCACCTGGAGCTACCGGTTGTAGGGGGCGCCCCGGCCTTCCGGAAAGCAGCAGGGACCGGGCATTAAACCGACAACAACGGCATAGCTGCCATTGTGAAGCCCGGGAGGGAGCACGCGCCGGGGCCGGAGCCCTGGAAGGAGCTGGAGCCCTGGAAGGAGCCGGAGCCCGCACCGGAACCGGAGCCGAAGCCCGAGTCGGAGCCGATGCCCGCGCCTGAGCCGTTTCAGAAAACCACAAATCGAAAAGCAAGTATGTCCATGAACCGTCGAAAATTTATCTCGAATTCGGGCCTGGCCGGCGCGGCGACTCTGCTGCCGCTGGGCTCCTTTGGAAACAAAAAGGAACTCGTCAGGGGCCACCCCCCAGGGAACGAAGCGGGTCCCGAAACGGGGCCCTTGTTTTCCGGAATATCACCTCCCGCACCCCGACGTTTTAAAATGGGCCTGCAACTCTTTACCGTAAACGGCGACATGAACCGGGACCCAATGGGCACCCTGGAAGCCGTCCAGGAGATGGGATATGAAGATTTCGAGATATACGGCTTCGATCCGGAACCGGTTACCTATTACGGCCTGGGGGCAGCTCGTTTTAAAGGCCACCTGGATTCCCTGGGGCTGACGGTAAGCAGCGGCCATTACGGTTTTTCGGACTACTTCGATGCCCCGGATGACCGCATCCGCTGGTTTACGGATCGATGCATTCAGGGGGCGCTCGCCCTGGGCAGCCCTTACATCACGTGGCCCTGGCTGGCCCCGGATTTCCGCAACCCGGAGGATTTCAGGAAGCTGGCCGGAATGCTCAACCGCATCGGGGAACAGGTTCAGGCCGCGGGGCTTGGGTTTGCCTACCACAACCACGGCTTTGAATTCGAAGCCGCCGGGGAAGTGACACCCTACGAATTGCTGCTCCGCGAAACGGACCCGGATCTGGTAAAGCTGCAGATGGACCTCTATTGGGTAGTACATGCGGGCCGGACCACCCCGCAACAACTGGTCAGTGAAAACCCGGGCCGGTTTTCGATGTGGCACATCAAAGATATGGATGCCCGCACCCGTGACTACACGGAACTGGGCAATGGATCCATCCACTACCCGAACATCCTCCCGAACCCGGAAACCTCGGGCCTCGAATATTACTATATTGAGCAGGGCGGAAATTTTACCAGCACCCCGCTGGAAAGCGCGGCCGCCAGCGCCGATTATTTCCGGGAGCACGTCCGGGATTTTTTTGGTTAGGCAGGAGGTGTGCAGCTATCTGTCGATGCGGTTATAAATATCATATTGACTAGATTTACGGGATAATCCATTTACACAACCTCATAAAAACCGGACAACCAACCATGAAAAAATTCCTTCTCGTACTACTGGGTATCATCCTGATTTTTGCAGCGGTACTACTCTTTAATGCCTTCACCCTGGAATCCCGCCAGATCGATGCAGAACCTCTGGCACAACCTGAATTGCCAGGCGGCATTTACGACCGACTGGCCGGGGCTGTCACCTATCCGACTATTTCTTACAGTGAGGATGCCATCCCGGATTCGGCCGCCTTCAAAGGCTTCCACCAATTCCTGGATTCCGTTTTCCCCCGTGTGCACGAAAACCTGGAACTCACGCTGATCAGCGAATACAGCCTTTTGTATCGCTGGGAGGGCTCCGACCCGGCCAAGAAGCCCGTTATCTTTATGTCCCACCAGGACGTGGTTCCGGTAGACCAGCCCACCCTGGCCGATTGGGAGGCCGGCCCTTTTGAAGGTGTCATCACGGACGAGTATGTGATCGGACGCGGGACCATGGACGACAAAGGCACGCTCATGGCCTTGATGGAAAGCGTGGAACTGCTGCTGGGCGAAGGCTACAAACCGGGAAGGACCATCTACCTGGCATTTGGCCACGACGAGGAGGTGGGCGGCAGCAACGGGGCTGCTAAAATTGCGGAATATCTGGAACAGCAGGGCGTCGAAGCGTTGATGACGATAGATGAAGGAGGTTATCTGGCCCAGGACCTCGTACCCGGCGTCGATGCACCCGTAGCCGTGATCAATTTGGCCGAAAAGGGGTTTGCCTCCTTTGACCTGGTGGTGGAAACCGGAGGTGGCCACAGTTCCCAGCCTCCCCGGGAAAATACCATCGGCATCCTGGCCCAGGCCATTGTGGACCTGGAAAACAACCAGCGGCCGTATAAAATGGTGGAGCCCATCAACCATACACTGGCCTATATGGGCCCGGAGCTGCCGTTTGCCCAACGCGTGGCTTTCGCCAACCCGTGGCTTCTGGACGGTCCGATCCTCGAGGCGATGAATGCACATACCACCACCGCCCCGACAATCATCACGGGCGGCGTAAAAAACAACGTGATCCCTACGGTAGCCCGAGCCACCATCAACTTCCGGATCCTGCCGGGGGAAACCATTGAAACCGTCGAGGAACACATCCGAAGCACCGTCCACGACACCATCCGGGTGGAGCCCACCGGTTTCCTGACCAACCCCTCCCCGGTATCTAAAATCGATTCCGAAGGATTCCGGGTATTGCAGCGGACCATCCGGGGCCTGTTTCCCGAAGCCGTAGTGGTTCCCAGCCTGGTCGGTGGGGGTACGGATGCCCGTTATTTTTACGGCATTTCAGAAGATGTGTACAGGTTCTATCCCATGCGGCTCAGCCCGGAGAACGCCAGCCGTTTCCACGGGATTGACGAAAAAATCTCCAAGGAGAATTATTCGGAAATCATCGGCTTCACCTACCACCTCATCCGGGAACTGGACTAATCGGGAAACCCCTGCGTGAGACCTGCCCGACACATCCTGCCCGTCATCGTATTCGCTCAATTCTGCTGTACCTCCCTCTGGTTTGCAGGCAATGCGGTAATGCCCGACCTGGTCCGGGAATTCGGCCTGTCCCTGAATGATGTCGGCCACCTGACCTCCGCCGTCCAATTCGGGTTTATCAGCGGTACCCTGGCCTTTGCAATCCTGACCGTGGCGGACCGGTTCTCCCCGTCCCGGGTATTCCTGTTCAGCGCCCTGGCCGGGGCCCTCTGCAACCTGGGGATGTTGCCCGGGGAACAAAGCATGGCCAGCCTGCTCACCTTTCGATTCGCCACGGGGTTTTTCCTGGCTGGCATCTACCCCGTGGGCATGAAAATCGCGGCGGACTATTTCGATAAAAAACTGGGGCGTTCCCTGGGGTTCCTGGTGGGTGCCCTGGTATTGGGAACGGCGTTTCCCCACCTTGTCCGGGGCCTGGGGGCAGACCTCCCCTGGCGGTCTGCCCTTGTCGCCACTTCGGCCCTGGCAGCAATGGGCGGGGTTTTGCTTTGGACAACCGTATCGGACGGCCCGTATCGTCGGCCGGGTAGCGGGCCGGATTTTTCGGGTTTTTTCCGGATCTTCTCGAACCGCGGATTTCGAGCTGCGGCCTTCGGCTATTTCGGGCATATGTGGGAACTCTACGCCTTCTGGGCCTTTGTCCCGCTGCTCCTTGCCGCATATCTGGAAAAGCACCCGCACATTACCGCTTCTGTCCCCATCCTGTCATTTGCCATTATTGGGATTGGCGGGCTGGGCTGCATGGTCTCCGGGCAGGTGTCCCGGCAACTGGGAACCCGGACCACTGCCGCGACGGCCCTCTTCCTCTCCGGGTTGTGTTGCCTGACGCTGCCCCTGGCTGCCGGGGCCTCCTGGCCCGTTTTTATTGGTTTCCTCCTTTTCTGGGGTTTTACAGTCGTCGCGGATTCGCCCATGTTCTCCACCCTGGTGGCGCAACGCGCCCAACCGGCCCTGAAAGGGACCGCACTTACCATTGTAAATTGCATCGGGTTCTCCATCACGATTATCAGCATCCAATTGCTCACGGCCCTGCACGAACATTCAGGGGGTTTCGGACTCTTTGCCCTACTGGCCGCAGGGCCGTTGTTCGGACTGATCGCCCTGTTGACGGAGCGCCGTAAAAACAACGAACTGTGAAAACCTGGGTCGTCCTGCTTCGGGGCATCAACGTTGGGGGGAAACACCTTATCCCCATGAAGGAATTGCGGGGGGCTATGGAGGCCGACGGCTTTAAGTCTGTCCGGTCGTATATCCAGAGCGGTAACCTGGTTTTTGACTTCCCGAATCCTCCCGAATCTCGCATCGGGGAGCTGATCGAGAAAACCTTCGGGTTCTGTCCCTGGGTGATGGCCCTGACCCCGGACGACCTCCGCCGGGTAGCAGCGGCCAACCCCTTCCGGGAAGATGCCGGAAAAACAGTGCACTTTTTTTTCCTGGACCGGGAACCTGAAACCGTCAACCGGGAGCTGGCCGAAAATTTTCGGGCAGGTTCCGAACGATGGGTCCTCAAGGGACGCGTCGCCTACCTCTATGCCCCGGAAGGCATCGGACGTTCCAAACTGGCATCCAAAATGGACCGGGTTTTTCCGGGGGCGCAAATAACCGCCAGGAACAGGAATACAGTCGAGAAATTGCTGGAGATGCTCCCCGGAGGGGATACCCCGTGAAAACGGTCCGGCCTCCGGCCACTTCCAGCTTGAGGGGTTGATAAAAAACGCGTATTTTACGCGCAGAGAAAACAATCGTGCCCCAACCCCAATCTTTCATGAAAAATCCGACCAGGCTACTGATCATCTTATTCGCAGCGGCAAGTTTCTTGCCCCTGGGCTGTAAAGAGGAGAAAAAGGCCGAACCCAACCCCTGGACGCTGGCCTATGCCGGCCAATACCTGATCCGGGAGGCGGGACAGACTTCCCGGAATGTTTCGTTGCGCTACATACTTGCACCTGGCGGCAATGCCGAACTCCACCGGCTGGAGCGGCCCGGCCGGTACGGGGAATACCGTTTGGACGCCATTGTGAGGGGAACCTGGCAAGCTGTGGAAGGCCGGATTGACATCGTCCTTGGGGAAGACACCGACCAGCGTGTGGAAACCTTCACCAGGCAAGTGCGCCCTGTGGCTGCAGACAGCCTTTCCACCGACACGCTTTGGGTCAACGGGGAGCAATCCGGGCGCACCCTGGAACTGTTGATCAAGTTCTGAGGTGACTCCGATCGGGATCGTATTTTCCCGGGCAAATCCTCCGAAACATCCATAAAACAGGGGAATGACAGCCAGATGACATCTAAATGTCGTGGTGCTGTCCGGGGCGGGGAAGTAGCTTTGTGGCAACGAAACCCCGTAAAACGAATAGTATGACACTTGGCGAAAATCTAATCTACCAACGGAAGAAACAAGGCCTCTCCCAGGAGGAACTCGCGGGCAAAACCCAGGTTACCGTACGCACCATCCAACGGATCGAAAAGGGGGATGTCAACCCCCACCTGCAAACCGTAAAACTGCTGGCCGCCGCCCTTTCCGTGGAAGTGGAAGACCTGATGCCAATAGACAACCCCAGGGAGGAAACCATTCAGGCCAAATGGCTGCTGCTGATACACGCCACACCCCTGTTGGGCCTGTTTATCCCCTTCCTGAACGTCCTGCTGCCACTATTCCTGTGGATCCACAAACGGGAAGACCACCCACTGTATTACCGGCACGGGGTACAGGTGATCAACTTCCAGATCACCGTCCTGCTGCTCTACCTGGCATCTTTTGCCGCCCTGCTGACCTGGGAAGGATACGGGTTTATATTCTTCATTACCGTAATCCCCTTGTGCATCGCCATCACCTTTGCCAACATCATCTACGCGCTGCGGTCCCGAAAATGCTTCTACCCGGCCATCCCGTTCCTGGGCACCGGAAAGAAAAAAAACCTGAAAACCTTCTTACTGGTCGCGATTGCGCTGGCTACCCAGGGCCTCTACGCCCAGGATCAGGCCCGGGACCATCGCCTGGACGGCATCCGGGGGACAAACACGATCGAACGACTGGATGGCAGCCGGATTCACACCGCCGAACTTACGCGACAGATTGAAGATATGGCCGAAGCCGGAGGCGTAACCGGTTTGGCCGTTTCCGTTTTCAATGAGGCAACCCCGGTTTACCTGGAGACCTTTGGGTTTCGGGATGCCCCGAAGGGGCTGCCTTTGGAGGCTGGCTCAAATATGTACGGCGCTTCCCTGAGCAAGGCGGTTTTTGCGGTCCTGGTGATGAAAATGGTGGAGGAAGGCGTC
This sequence comes from Robiginitalea sp., assembly GCA_964226055.1. Taxonomy (GTDB): domain Bacteria; phylum Bacteroidota; class Bacteroidia; order Flavobacteriales; family Flavobacteriaceae; genus Robiginitalea. The sequence continues at coordinate 11,290 of CAXQQM010000004.1, forward strand.
ATCGACCTGGATACGCCCCTGGAGTCCTACCTGCCTAAAAAAATCCACGAATACACGCCCCAGACCAAATGGCACGATGATTATTCCGACCTGGAAGGCGATACGGTGTACCCGGCCATAACGGCCCGCATGTGCCTTGCCCACACAAGCGGGTTCCCGAACTGGCGCTGGTTTGAACCCGACCAAAAACTTCGAGTCCACGGGACACCCGGGGAGGAATACCGGTACTCCGGGGAAGGCCTGGTCTACCTGCAGGTGGTCCTTGAAAAAATCACCGGGCAGCCGCTGGAGGAAATGGCCCGGGTCCGCATTTTTGAACCCCTGGGCATGTCGGATACCGCCTATTTGTGGAAGGAAGTGTTTACCGGCAACTATGCTGTCGGTCACCAGGAGGACGGCAGTGCCTATAACAAGGATACGGACAACGAACCGCGCTCCGCCAGTACGCTGGAGACGACCCCGGCGGATTACACCCGGTTCCTGGAAGGGGTCCTGAAGCAAAAGATCCTGCAACCCGAAAGCTGGGAGCAACTCTTCAGCCGGCAGATCCGGATTCGCTCGGTCAAACAGTTCGGGGAAGGAGCACGTATAGAAACAGACCGGTACGATGGCATCGGGCTGGGGTATGCCATGGGCTGGGGATACCTGGAGACCCCGCACGGGCCCGGGTTATTTAAGGAAGGCCACGGGAACGGCTTCCAGCACTATTCCATCGTCTTCCCCGAGGTCGGCAAGGGCATGATGATCCTGTCTAACAGCGACAACGCAGAAGGTATCTTCAGGGACCTGTTGAATCTTACGCTGAAAGACACCTACACCCCGTGGAGGTGGGAGGGCTACGTCCCGTATTACGAACGCTGATCAGGTTCAGGCGTAACCGATCTGGATAGCTGCGATAATGGCGGCTCCACCCAGGGCAAAGAGCAGCAGGACCGGCTTCCAGATAAACCGGATCCACTTGTCATAGGAAATACCCGCCACCGCCAGGATGCCCATAAGCGCCCCGTTGGTTGGTACAATCATATCCATATTCACCGCCCCGTACTGGTAGGCCAGCACACAGGTCTGGCGGGAAATCCCGATGAGGTCGGAAAGCGGGGTAAGTATCGGCATGGTCAGTACGGCCTGACCGGAATAGCTGGGTACCGGGAAATGCAACAATGCCTGGGCCCCGTAGATTCCCAATGCGGATATCCCCTGTGGCAGGTCCTCCAGGGGGGTAAACAAGCCGTGAACCACGGTGTCGATAACCTTCCCGTTCTCCAGGAGGATCGTGATACTTTGCGCCAGCCCGATGACCACCCCGGCAAATATCATCTCCCGGAACCCCGCGGCGAAAGCACGGCCCGTGCCGTTCAGTCCGAGCTTCCCGACCAGTCCGGCAACAATTCCCAGGCCGAAAAATGCGGCGGACAATTCATTGAAGTACCACCCCCATTGCAACATACCAAAGGTCACCCAGACAAAGGTGGCGACCAGCAGGCACAGGATCAGGATACTCCCGGGGGTCAGTCGGTTGCCCTCCGTGTCAATGGCTTTTTTGGGGATCCGGTTCTTCCGTGCATAGCGCACCATCGCCCCCGTCCAGAGCGCAAAGGCGAGCCCCAGGACGACCAGGCGAAACCCGCTGCCTGAAAGCAGCGGCAATTCGGCAGCCTCCTGGGCGATAACCACGGCAAATGGGTTGATCGGGCTGAATGCTGCCCCCAGGACGGCCGAGCCATAACTGATTCCCAATGCGGCGAAGGCATCATAGCCCATCGATCGGGCAAACAGGATCAGGATGGGTGCCAGGGCAATGATTTCTTCCTGAAGGCCAATGGTGGCACCGGCTGTCGCGAATAAGAGGGATACCAGGACCAAAGCTACCACTTCGCGGCCTTTGAGCAGGTCCACCACCCGTTGCAGGCCCTGCCCCAGTGCCCCGGTTTTTTCAATGACGTAGAAACTCCCCCCGATCAGCAGGATCAGGACGATCAGATCGGCACGCGCGATAATCCCCTCGGGGATGGCCAGCATCAGGTCGAAGATGCCCGGGGCCTCTGCCTCGATTTGCTTGAAAGAGCCGGCGACGACCTGCGTATGACCGGTATCCGGGTCGGTGATACGCGCAAAGGAGCCGGAGGGAATAATATAGGTTAGTATCCAGGCCAGGAGGATGCCCCCCAGCATGATCACCAGGGTCTCCGGAAATCGTCTCATCGGTCGGTCGGTTGGTTTCTTAATTTTTCGGTTTGGCGGATCTATTGCCTGTAATGCCGCGACGGGTCAGGCCGGGCAACAGGGAAGTTATGGAAAATATTCGAACGGCCGCCAGCATGGGCCGGATATTCACCGACTCCGACTATTCCTCATAGAGGTTCAGGCAGGAGGTGTCCGGCGGGGTTTGCGGATCCCTCATAAAATCGCGGATAACCGACGCCTTGCATTCCTGGTTGCCACCGCCGTGCCCGCCTTCATCGAGGATGAATAGGTGGCCGTTGCTGAGGTCCTCCAGGAAGAGGTAGCCGTTTGCAGGGGGGGTGACCGGGTCGTAGCGATTCACAAAGAGCAGGGTCGGTACATCCGAAGGTTCGAATTTGCGTTCGGGCATGGGCAGCAGGGCCTGGTGCCATTCCATCCCGGCCCTGTAGAAGGCGTCGAAGAATCCCAGGGGAACAGGGATCAGCGGATAGGCTTCATAAGCGGCATCGAGTTCCTCCCCGGTATTCCCCGGGTTGAAATTTTCAAACCGCTCCACAGACAAGAGCATGCTCAGGTTCAACCCGCCGGTGAGTTCGTATTCAAAATCGAGTACGTCCCGGAGGACGGGCCCGCCTTCACCCTGCAGTTCCCGGATCAGTTCAGGGGCTTTTTCCCGGGCATTGTCCTGGTAGAGCAAACGGCGGAGCAGGTAGACCCCGTCCTGGGCATTCACCCAGAAATCCAGGGAATCGCGGAATGTGACCTGCAAGGGTTCTTTTTCGAGTTTCGCAATGGCCGCCAGGTAGTCGGCCTCGAGATCCGGGTATTGTTCATTGCATGCTTCTTTTTCCCGGCAATAGGAGAGGATGCGGCCCAGGGAGAGCGAATAACTATCCAGGCGGTTTAGCAGAAAATCCCCGCTCAGGGGGGCCGGTGAGTCCAGTATGGATGCGGCAACCCGGTCCGGGTACATATCCTGGACAATGCGCGCAAGCCGGGTCCCGTACGATCCGCCGAAGAGGATATACCGTTCGTACCCAAGGTGGTCGAACAACCGGCCAACATCACGGGCACTCTGCAGGCTGTTGTAGAATCGCGGCCGGATCCCGGCACGCTTGCATTTCTCCTGGTATTCGGAGATCATGGCGGCTGTGAGCCCCAGCTCTTCCTCCGGGTCGGCATTTGCCGCCAGTACATCGAAGGAGGCAAAGGACATATCCGGGAGGGGGGAAGACAACCCAATGCCCCGCTGGTCGAACAACACGATATCCCGGTCCTGCAGGAACGGGTGGTTTTGCATGAAACCCACCAGGCCCGGTACCAGGGAATTACCCCCGGGGCCCCCTGAGAAAAATACGATAGGCGGAACCCCCGAATCGCCGGACGGCGACTGGATGACGGCATAGGTGATCGCAATCTGCCTGCCACCGGGTTCATCGTGGTTTTCCGGGACGGTCAGCTCCCCGGCCGCAATTCCTTCCATGCCCTGGAGCCATTGGGCCGGAGGCTGGCTATAGCCCATAACCCCTGCAAGCAGCAAGCAGGCTGCCAATAAATTCAGTTGTCGAAGCATGTGCGTGGAAATTGGTTCGTCCCCCGTTCTATTCTACTAAAGATAAAGAATTTATGCCGCTATAGCAGTTTAGCCCGGACCTCCTGCCAATTATCCGCCCGCTCAAACCCGGTGGTGTGGATATTGTGCGGTGAAGTAAACAAGATGCTCCGCCCCTGAAACTGCTCCAGGTTGTGGCTGCGGTCATCGATGAGCACATCCCCGCGCAGGATGTGCTTGTCCCCGCACAGGATCCGGTTGCGCCAGTGGATAAAAGGGAAGTGTTCGTCCAGCCACTCGTGTTTTTCCTTCAGGGAATCGGGGAATTGCATCGCTGCCGAGGCGATATATACCTGGTGCCTGGATGCGATTTCCTCCAGCACCTCCCGGCTGTCGGGAAGCGGCCGGAGATGGCGAAAAAAACCGGGTTCGAAATAATGCTGCCACAGGATATCGCGATGCTCGGGGATTTGTTGCCAGACTTCGCCCCCCATACATTGCTCCCTGCTCAGGGTAGCGCCAAACCGCTTGTTGTACCGTTCAATGTGCGCGCCGTAAGTATCGGCCAGCACCTCATCCATGTCGACAAAAACAACCATCCCGATCTATTTTTTTTGCGAAGTACCATAAAAAGTTGCGGAAGATCAAATGCCGCGGGATCCGCCTGCTTGGGATCAACTGCCAAAAACCGTATCTTGCTATCTGCCTTTCGCTATAAAATTGCCTATGAAAAAGTATTTCTTTGTATTCCTGATGGCTGCCTGCGCCCTGGGTTGTTCCGACAATGACAGCGGCAACGGGCCCGATCCGAACCTGGAACTGGTAACCGGAACCTGGGAGCTGACCGAACTGCGAATCAGCCCGGCCCAGGACATTAATGAGGACGGGACCACCACATCGAATATCCTGGACGAATTGCCCTGTGTCAATGCGCGGATCACGATCCGAAGCGACAATACCTGGAGTTTTGAAGGAAACGACGTGATAATCACCACCATTACGGGCGGCCTCTTTAAATTCTTCTGCTCCGACCAAATCCGGATGGCTTCCGGCAACTGGGATCTGGTGGGAAACACGCTGCGCCTTGCCGACGGATCCGGGGTGGTGACCCAGTTCACCTTTGACAGCGAGGCGGAAACCCTCACCAATACCATCGGGGAGCTTCTGCCGGAGTTACAGGCGGAAATTTATACGAAACAATAGCGCCCAACCACAGAATTACGCAGTTTTGGATGGCTATTCCGTCAGCGTAAAGTCTGCCTGGAGGCTGGCCCGGGAACTTCCCCCCACATAGACACTAAACCGTCCGGGCTCCGCTTCCCACGTGCCACCTGCCGTATAATATGCCAAGTCCTCAACCGTCAGCGAAAAGGAAACTTCCATGGATCCGCCGGCTTCCAGGAAAACTTTCTCAAAGCCTTTGAGCTCGCGAACCGGACGGGCCCGGGATCCAAAGTGGTCCCGTACGTACAGCTGGACGATTTCTGTACCCGGCAAATCGCTTGCATTCTCCAGGCGAACGCTGACCTGCAGGGAACCCCCCGGGTCCATTTCTCCGGCAGACAGCTTTAAATCGGTATACCGGAAATCCGAATAACTCAGCCCGTGCCCGAAAGGATAGAGGGGTTCATTCACCTGGTCGATATAGTGGGACCAGAATACCAGGTCGTTCCCCGGGTAGTCGGGCCTTCCGGTTGCCAGGTGGCTGTAATACGCGGGTATCTGCCCGACGGATTTCGGGAATGTCATGGGCAACTTGCCGCTTGGGTTATAGTCCCCGTAGAGTACTTCGGCAATGGCATGGCCGCTCTCAGTCCCCAGGTGCCATGCTTCCAGGATGGCCGGCACGTGCTCCGCCGCCCAGTTGATTGTCAGCGGACGGCCGTTCATCAGCACCAGGACGATATTCGGGTTTACGTCGTGGACCGCTTCGAGCAACTCTTGCTGCAATCCCGGCAGCCCGAGTTCCGACCGGCTCCTCCCCTCACCCGATTGAAACCCGTGTTCCCCGAGGACCATCACGACGGTTTCCGAGCTCCTGGCCAGTTCCACGGCGGCGGGGATCCCACTCCGGTCGGTGGTGTTGATTTTGGTTTCGAATACAAAGGCGGTCTCCCCTTCCGCCAGGGGTACCCCCGCTTCATGGGCCAGTGTATTCCCTGTAATGGCCTGCATCCCTTCCAGCACGGATACCGCGGAATTTGGTTCGGCAGTGAGGCGCCAGCTGCCGAGGGGGCTGTCCTTGTCCGCCGCAAGCGGGCCGATAAGGGCAATGGAACCGCCATTTTTCGACAGGGGGAGCACATCCCCTTCGTTCTTGAGCAAGACGATGGATTTTCGCGCCATATCCCTGACGGTCTCCAGGCGTGCAGGGTCCGACAGGATGCGTTTTTCCCGTTCGGCATCCGTATACCGGTACGGGTCGGTGAACAACCCCAGGTCGTATTTCAACCCCAGGATCCGCAAAACGGCCTCGTCCACCAGGCTTTCCGGCACCTTCCCACTCCTGACGAGTTCCGGCAGCTCGGTCAGGTACATGCCGCTCTCCATATCCATATCCGAACCGGCCACTGCCGCCCGCAGGGCTGCTTCATTCCGGTCGCGGGCATAGCCATGCGGGATCATTTCGCCTATCGACCCCCAATCGGAGACCACAAACCCCTGAAAATTCCAGGCGTTCTTCAGGATATCCCGCTGCAGGAATGCGTCCGCGGTTGCCGGGATCCCATTTAATACGTTGAAGGAATTCATGACCGTCGCGGCCCCGGCATCCACCCCGGCTTTAAACGGTGGAAGCACCACATTGTACAGGGTGGACAAACCGAAATCGGCCGTGTTGTAATCGCGTCCCCCTTCGGCAAACCCGTACCCTGCAAAGTGTTTCAGACAGGCGGCTACCGTCAGCGGGTCGGACAAATCGTCCCCCTGGAAACCGCGGACCCGGGCCACACCCACCCGGCTCCCCAGGTAGGGGTCTTCCCCGGCCCCCTCCATCACCCGGCCCCACCGGGGGTCGCGGGAAATGTCAACCATGGGCGCAAAGGTCCAGTGGACCCCGGAAGCCGCTGCTTCGCGCGCAGCGAGTTCGGCAGATTTCCGGATGGCTTCCATGTCCCAGCTGGCGGCCTCGGCCAGGGGAATCGGGCTGATGGTTTTAAATCCGTGGATCACATCCTGCCCGAAGATGAGCGGAATGCCCAACCGGGATTCTTTAACGGCCACCTCCTGGAGCTTACGGGAATCCGAGGTGTTGGTAATATTTAGCATGGAGCCAACCCGGCCACTCCTCAGGTCTTCGTATTTACGTTCGGCATCACCCCCTTCCGGGACCGGCCCGGTAACGTCCCAGAAACCATTGTATTGGTTCATCTGCCCCACCTTTTCTTCGAGGGTCATCCGGGAAAGCAAGTCCTTGATAAAGGCATCCTTTGTCGTCGGGCCATCGGCTGACAAGCGGGCAGGTTGTTGCGAAAATGAGGGGTTTACACTACAAAGTGTGAATAGCAGGAGAAAAGAAAACGCGCGCATCGATAGTTGGTTTTTACCAAATATCGACAATTTATCTCAGACAATTTCTGCGCTCAGGCCGGCCTGCAGCAGGCGGGTGCATCGCGGCTTCAGGTCGTTGAATTCCCCTGTTTTGACGGTGCATTTGCCGTTGTGGTGGACGATCAGGGAGCACTGTTCCGCTTGTTCGGGCGTATGCTCGCAAACATCGATAAGGGTTTGGATGACGTGGTCAAAGGTATTCACCTCGTCGTTGAACAGCACAATTTCACTTAGTTGTTTTTGCTTGTCTTCAACCAGCAATTCTTCCTGTAGGCGTTCCTTCGCACTCATATCCAAGGGGTTTGATACGAATATAATAAAAAATAATTCCCGTGTTCGGAGGGGGTTGCGTATTTGCATTCCCCTCAAAAAAAGGGCATTCGGCAAAATGTTTTTGCAAAACATCCGGTGCCCCATTCCGAATCCGTCAGCAGGAGCGCTGTCGGTCGGCCCGAAATCAAGGCTTCCCAAACCGGGCGGCAACCCAGTTTTCCCGTTCGCGGAAATCCTTGAATTCCAGCCCGTGGCTGGAAGCGGCTTCGCGGATATCCGGCAGGTCGGCCCGGTAAAACCCGCTGAGCAAAAGTTCCCCGCCATCCCGCAAGGAGGTGGCGTACCCAGAAAGGTCCTCCAGGAGTATGTTCTTGTTGATATTCGCCAGGATACAATCGAATTCCCTGCCCGCGATGGCCCGCACATCCCCGAGGACCGCTTCGATTTCCGGCACCCCGTTGCGGGCTGCGTTCTCCCGGCAATTCTCGGCCGACCATGGGTCGATGTCCACTGCCAGGACGGGACGGGCGCCCCGACGGGCAGCCAGGATGGCCAAAACGCCGGTGCCGGAACCCATATCCAGTACGGGTTTCCCCCCGAGGTCCATATCCAGGAGGTAGTGAAGCATCAGCCAGGTGGTCTGGTGGTGGCCCGTTCCAAAACTCATTTTCGGGGAAATCACCAGGTCGTAATCTGTGCCCTCCGGCGGATCCGGGTGGAACGGGGCCCGGACCATACACCGGTCGCCCACGCGGATGGGGTGATAATCCGCTTCCCAGCGTGCATTCCAGTTTTCCTGGGCAACCTGGGCAGTCTCATAGGAGGCCTCCCATTCGGGGGAAGACCAGTAGGGCAACTCGGCCAGCGCCTGCTCCTCCCAGGCTTCCTCCCGGATATAGGCATTGAGCCCCGTCGGGGTTTCCTCAAAACTCTCGAACCCGAGTTCCCCCAGTGCCGCAATGAAAATGTCCGTAGCCGGCTGCAGCGGCTCCAGGGTAAGGGAACAACAGATATACATAGGGGCGATTTAAACCTATCCGATAGCGCTGATAATCGCTACAAAGTCATCCGCTTTCAGGGAGGCACCGCCAATCAGGCCGCCATCCACATCGGGTTTGGAAAAGATCTCGGCGGCATTACCCGGCTTTACGCTCCCGCCGTAAAGGATGGAAACTTTCTGGGCGACTGCATCCGTATAGGCATCCGAAACGATTTTACGGATAAAGGCGTGCATTTCCTGGGCCTGCTCCGGGCTGGCGGTTTCCCCTGTGCCGATGGCCCAGACGGGCTCATAGGCCAGGACAATCCGTCCCCAGGCATCTTCCGGGAGGCTGAACAGGGCATTCTTTAACTGGGATTCCACAATTTCAAAATGCTTGCCGGCTTTCCGGTCTTTCAACTCCTCCCCGAAACAGAAAATCGTTCGCATGCCTTTTTCGATGGCCTGCCCTACTTTTTTGGCGAGCAGCTCGTCGTCCTCGCCAAAGTAAGCCCGTCGTTCAGAATGCCCGAGGATCACCGTGTCCACCCCGATACCGAGCAGCATATCTGCGGCGACCTCCCCGGTGAAGGCCCCGGAATCCGCAAAGTGCATGTTCTGCGCAATCGCCTCGATTTTTGAATTCTCCAGACGGTGTACCGCATCCGCCAGGTTGACGAATACCGGGGCAACCATCACCTCGGCAGAAGTGTCCGGCAATTTGGCGGCTAGTTCGTCCAGCAGGGTTTCGGATTCAGCGGCGGTCTTGTTCATTTTCCAGTTTCCGGCTACGATATTTGATCTCATTTCTCTATAATTTTAGTATTTCAATAGTGCCTGTAATTCCAGGGCTTCTTCCAGGGATTGCACCCGGTACTTCTAATCCAACACCTTGATGCTGTCCACGCTTTTCTCCAGGGGCATATTGAACCGCTCCGCTTCCGTCAGGGGTTGCAGATCCAGCTCCTCCAGGTCGTTGTAATGGAGCTTCTGGCGAATAACCCCCCGCTCCAGCCGCAGGACCCCCGGGTTGGAGCGCACAATGGTCTTCAGCGTGGTCTGGTCCGAAAAATAAAACGGGACGTCCAGGCCGTGGGCCGCCTTGACCCCATCCACCGCCTCCTGGGAGGAAGCCGACATACCGATGACCGAATACCCCAATGCAGCCGCGGAATCCGTATACCGGGCGAGCGCTTCAAAGGCCGGGGCATGGCTTTTGTCCAGGTCATAGGAGATCACCATCAGCAGTTGCGGCCGGTTGAGGATTTCCCCGGCGTAGTCCACCCCTTCCCTTTCCAGGGTAAAATCGTGGATGGGCGGCTCGTAGCCCGCCCGGATCTCCCGGGTATCCGCCACTTCAACGAATTCCCCGTCCACTTCCGGGTATTCCCCATTGGTGGTAATAATTTTTTCTTCCCCGTCAATGCGGAATTTCCAGTCGTATTCGTAGACCGGGGCCGGGGCATCTTCCGGAATGACCATCCCCTCAGGAATGCTGGCCCCGATGTGGTAGGGCCTGAAATCGATCCATGGCAGGTGGTTCAGCACATAGTTGGCAAACAGGATGCAGGCCACCAGGGCCAGCGCGGTTGTGGTAGCCCGGAAGAGCCGGTTCCCAACCGGAAAGATGTATTTGCGGCCCGCCAGCAGCACGAGGATCAGCACCAACAGGGCGATGTCCTTGTAAAAGGACTGCCAGGGTGTGAGTTTCAGGGCATCCCCGAAGCACCCGCAGTCCGTCACCTTACCCGTTACGGCCGAATAGAGCGTGAGAAACGTAAAGAATACGATCGTCGCCAGGAGTGTCCAGAGCGTGAGCTTTCGCAGGTATCCCAACAGCAGGGTCACCCCCAGGATGACTTCAAGGATGACCACAAACAGGGCAATGGCCAGGGCATAGGGCTCCAAAAAAGGCAGGTCCAGTACCGGTGGGCTGAAGTACTCCTCCAGTTTAAAGGAGAACCCCACGGGGTCATTGAGCTTGATAAATCCGCTGACGATAAACAGCAGCCCGACCAGTACGCGGGACAGGTGCACAAGGTATTTCATTGCTGATTGGTTTTTTCCGCGCTTTCCTCCATGTGGATCAGGGCGAAGACCGCATAGTTGATCATATCCTGGTAATTGGCTTCCACCCCCTCGCTCACTTCGGTTTTCCCGAGGTTCGCTTCAATTTGTTTGACGCGTAAAAGCTTCTGCAATATTAAATCAGTCAGGGAAGAAATACGCATGTCCCGCCAGGCTTCCCCGTAATCGTGGTTCTTGGCTTCCATCAGCGCCCGGGTCCGGGCCACCTGGTTGTCGTAAAGTGAAAGGGCCTCCTCCGGTTCCAGGTCCGGTTGTTCGGCCACCCCACGGGACAATTGGATCAGCGCCATAATCGCATAATTGACGATCCCGATAAATTCCGCCTGTTCCCCTTCGTCCACTTTGCGCTCCCCGTGCTCCTGCAGGCTGCGGATCCGCTGGGCCTTGATGTAGATCTGGTCGGTCAGGGAGGGCAATCGGAGGATGCGCCAGGCAGCGCCGTAGTCGTTCATCTTGCGGCGGTACAGGTCCCGGCACGTGCTGATGACAGCGTCGTAGGCTCTGGAAGTTTCCTTCATGGGTTGCTCGAATTTGCGTAATTTCGGCGGGTTATCGCGCCTGTCAAAAGTACTGTTTTCACGGGATTTTTGCCGGAGCCGGACCAAAAAACCTCGATTTATGACCATCTGCTGCAACGGAAAGCTGCTGGACCTTTCGACCCCGCGGATCATGGGTATCCTGAATACGACCCCGGATTCTTTTTACGACGGCGGGCGTTTCGCAGACCCGCGGGCTGCCATGCTGAGGGCAGAACAGTTGCTGAACGAGGGTGCCGACTTCCTGGACGTGGGCGGCTACAGCACGCGTCCCGGGGCGGGGGAAGTCAGTGAGGATGAAGAACTCGGGCGCGTGGTCCCCCTGGTGGAAAAACTGGGGAAGGAATTCCCGCAGGCGCGGATTTCAGTGGATACATTCCGGAGCCGGGTGGCCCGTGAAACCCTCGAGGCCGGGGCGGCCATGATCAACGACATCTCCGCAGGGGAAGCCGACCCGAAGCTGCTGCCGTTGCTTGCGGAAAAACAGGTACCCGTGGTCCTGATGCACATGCGGGGTACCCCGGCTACCATGTCCGGCCTCACCGACTACAACCACCTGGTCACGGAGGTGCTCCATTACCTGTCCGGCCGGCTGGAAGCAGCCCGGGAACTGGGGATTGCCGATATACTGGCCGACCCGGGTTTCGGCTTTGCCAAAACGCGGGAACAGAATTTTGAACTCCTGGGCCATCTGCGGCATTTCGGGATGTTGGACGTCCCTATCCTGGTGGGGCTCAGCCGGAAGTCCATGATATGGAAAACCCTGGGGATTACCCCGGACGAGGCCCTGACCGGCACTACCGCCCTGCATATGGCAGCCCTCTTCGGGGGCGCTTCCGTGCTGCGTGTACACGACGCGGCTGCCGCCAGCGAGTGCATCCACCTCTGGCAGGCAATCGGGAGCCCGCAATAGGCAACTCATTCCCGTCGGTATTCTGGTAATTTTTCTACTTTTACAAAAAGCAGCGAGGATTGGACTTTTTAAACTTTCTGGATTTCGGCATCACCGACCTGATTGATATCCTGCTTGTCGCCATCCTCCTCTACTACTTCTACCGGCTTGTCCGCGGTACGGTAGCCATCAACATCTTTATCGGTATCGTGATCATCTGGGCCTTCTGGAAATTTACCCAGCTCCTGGACATGCGCATGACCAGCAGCATGGTGGGGGGCTTTATGCAGGTGGGGCTGATTGCCCTGATCATCGTTTTCCAGCAGGAGATCCGCAAATTCCTGCTGGTGATCGGGTCCACGAATTTTGCCAAGCAGCGCCGCTTTGTCAAGCACTTCAAATTCCTGAAACAGGACGGCATCAGCCTGGCCCTGGACGTGGATGCCCTGATGGGGGCCTGTGAAAAAATGGGCAAAACGGGGACGGGGGCCATCCTGGTTATCGAGCGGGATACCTCCCTGGACTTTATCAAATCCTCCGGGGACAGCATGCAGATCGAAGTGAACCAACCCATTCTGGAGAGTATTTTTTACAAGAACAGCCCGCTCCACGACGGGGCGGCCATCATCAAAGGGAATTATATCGTCGCCACCCGGGTCATCCTCCCGGTCTCCCGGGAGCGGTCCATTCCGCAGCGCTTCGGGCTCAGGCACCGGGCAGCGGTGGGCATTACGGAGCGGACAGATGCCCTGGCCCTGGTGGTCAGTGAGGAAACCGGGTTGATTTCCTACATCAGAAACGGGGAATTCATCCTGTTCAAAGACCTTGAAGAACTCGCGAAAATGATCCGGAAGGACCTGACTTAACATCGCCTGGAATGATTTGTAAAAATTGCGAGAGCAACCTGCGGACCGATTTTGCCTTTTGCCCCACCTGCGGGGCGCGGGTGGTCCAGAAACGGCTTACTTTTAAGAGTCTGGCTGCCGATATCTACGAACGCGTCTTCAACATCGACAACACCATTTACCGGACCATCCGGGATCTGACCGTCCGCCCCGAACGCGTAATCCACGCCTACGTTACAGGGATCCGGCGCAAGTACATGAACCCGCTCAACTATCTGGGGCTGGCCATTTTCATCTCCGGGGCGATTTTTTACGCCATCAGGCATTTTGGCATGGAGGCCATCGATTTTGACGTTTTCGGCACCGGTATTACCAATGAAGCCAACGCAAAGCTTATGGATGCCATAATGGAGTACAGCAGTTTTGTATTCCTGTTGTACATCCCGGTACTAGGCTTATCCGGATACTTGTCACTCAACCAGCAAAATTACAACCTGCCGGAGTATATGGTAGGGTCCGGCTACGTCCTGGCCCATA
>CAXQQM010000005.1:0-5416 GCA_964226055.1 Robiginitalea sp.
TGAGTTTTTTCTTCGAAAGGGACTCCACGGCGGTCTGAACCGCGTCGTCATTCATCATAAAGTATTCCCCTTGCTCGGACTCCACGATTTTGTCTGTCAAAATCAGGGGCCTTTCATTCACAAAAACTTTATACATTTACAGCATGGTTTTAGATGATGAATCGGCTCGGAAAACCGCAGAGCTGCTGCTGCAAATTAATGCAATAAAATTAAAACCTGAAAATCCCTTTACCTGGGCTTCCGGGTGGAAATCCCCCATTTATTGCGACAACCGAATCCTGTTGTCCTACCCGGATATCCGGGCGTATATCGCCGGGCAGCTGGCGCGCCAGCTGACGGATCAATACGGGCGGCCGGATCTGGTGGTGGGAGTTGCCACAGGGGCTATCGGCATCGGCATGCTGGTGGCCGAAAAACTGGGGTTGCCCTTCGCATATGTGCGTCCCGAACCCAAGTCACACGGGCGGCAGAACCAGATAGAGGGCCAGGCGTCATCCGGCCAGCGCGTCGTGGTGATCGAAGATTTGATCAGCACCGGCAAGAGCAGTTTGAACGCCATCGCGGCCCTGGATAAGGCCGGCCTGGAAGTTTTGGGTATGCTGGGTATTTTCAGTTACGGATTTGATGTCGCGGCGGAAAATATTGCCAGGCGGGGCATCCCCGTCCATACCCTCAGCAATTACGACCACCTGATCGGCCTGGCATCCGATTCCGGCTACATACAGCCGGAACAGATGGAAACCTTGCGCGAATGGCGCAAAAATCCCCAACAATGGAACCACTGATATGTATTTAGAATCACCCGCCGTACAGCTTGATAAAAGTCCGGAGGCTACCTTTGCCTTCCTGAGCGACCTTTCGAATTTCAAACAACTCATGCCCGAAAATATCCAGACCTTCGAGGTGCTCGGGCCGGATACCTTTCGCTTTGCACTGAAGGGCATGCCGGAAATCGTCCTGGAACGAAAATCGGAAGACCCCCCCAACCAGCTGGTTCTCGGGGCGGCGAGCGATAAACTCCCATTTACCCTGACGGCAGATATTCGAGAAACTTCCCCTGGGAGGAGCGAGGTCCAACTGACCTTCGAAGGATCTTTCAACGCGATGATGGCCATGATGGTCAAGGGCCCGATCACCAATTTCCTGGGGACGCTCAGCTCCAACCTTGCCCGGGTCTGAAACCCGCCCCCCCCCTTCACTTACCGGGCTTCCGGCCCGTAGTGCAACCGGATCTCCTTAAAACCGTATGCCCGGACTGCCCGGTCGCCGGTGGCAACCAGTAACCGACCATCCGCATCCACCCCCTGGATAACCCCTGCAAAGGGGGCTCGGTCTGCCGTGCTGAAAGGGGCCTCCACCCCTTTCCCGTATAGACGTGCCTCGTACCGGTCCTGCAGGGGATCGTCCTCTTTGGGCACTACCCGGGAAGGCTGCGGCTCCAGGGAAGGCATTGGCTCAAGGTTTGATAATTCCTTCCACAGCGCCTCCTGGAGGCCGTGCAGGAGCTGATCCGTATCCAGGGTGCGCCCGGCCCGGACCGCCAGAGACGAGGCGGCAGGCAGGCCGGGGAATGCCCGCTGGTTGACGTTGAGGCCGATTCCGACAATGCTGTGGGCAATCCCGCCGGATTGCAGGGCATTTTCTATCAGGATCCCGCAGACCTTGTACGGACCTGACAGAATGTCGTTTGGCCATTTTACAGAAATATCGGGAATTTCCAATGCGTCCAGGACGCTTACAATCGCCAGGGAAACCGCCATATTCAGCCGGAAATGCTGCCGGGCAGGAAAGTCCGAAAAACGCTTCAACATGCTGAATGTCAGATTTTTATCTGGTTCGGATTCCCATCCGGCACCCCGCTGCCCCCTCCCCCGGGTCTGCACCCTGGCGGATACCAGCGTACCGTCGGGCAGTCCGCGATCTTGCAACAATCGCCTTAAATGGGCGTTTGTGGAATCTGTGGCAGGGAGTTTGATTCGTTGCATAGGGGCCGGCAGGGCCGTGAAGCTTATGTTAAAAACAGTGCCTAAAAAAACAAAAAAATAATAACTTTGTAGAAACCTAAAACTTTTGGATGACGAAAAGGGAAGCAAGTGCAGATGAATTGATTGCCTTAATTTTACATGGAATAGAAGAAGTAAAAGGATTAGATATAAACCTGCTCGATTTAAGGGCCATTGACAATACGGTTTGCGATTATTTTGTGATATGCAACGGCACCTCCAATACACATGTCAATGCCATCGTAAATTCCATTCAGAAAACAGTTAGCAAAGCTATTAATGACAAGCCCTGGCACGTAGAGGGGTCGGAAAACGCCGAATGGGTGTTGATCGACTATGTGAATGTCGTCGTCCACGTGTTCCAAAAACACGTCCGCGAATATTATGATATAGAGGGACTTTGGGGAGATGCCAAGGTGACGCTCGTAGAAAGCAGCTACAACTAAAAAAAATGGCAAAAGACAATAAAACCCCCCAAAAGAAGCCGCGATTCAGTTCCTGGTGGATATACGGTTTAATTATCGTATTTCTCATCGGCTTCCAGTTTTTCGGTAGCGACAGCCTGTCGCCTACCAGCAAAACCACCACGTCGGAACTCCAGGAATTCCTCCGGAACGGGGATATCGACAAAATCCTGATCATCACCAACACGCGCCAGGCCCGGGTTTTCCTCACCGAGGAAGCCATGACCAAGGACGTGCACCGGGATGTATCCGACCAGCCCTTCTCCCTGAGTTCGGGCAGCGTCCCCCAGTATGTGCTGGACTATGGCGACCTGCAGAACTTCGAAAACGACATCAAGAAAATCAAACAGGAGAACAACCTGGACACCGTCGTGGACTACGATACGGAGTCCAATGTGTTTATGGAACTCCTGCTGACCATCCTCCCCTTCGTCCTGATCATCGGGATCTGGATCTACCTGATGCGCCGGATGTCCGGCGGGGCAGGTGGCGGAGCCGGCGGGCAGATTTTCAATATCGGGAAATCCAAAGCCAAGCTCTTTGACGAGAAAACCGATACGCGTACTTCCTTTAAGGACGTAGCCGGCCTGGAGGGCGCCAAGGAGGAAGTTGAGGAAATTGTGGAATTCCTGAAAAACCCGGATAAATACACTTCCCTGGGCGGGAAGATTCCGAAAGGGGCCCTGCTCGTGGGGCCGCCCGGAACGGGGAAGACCCTGCTGGCCAAGGCCGTTGCCGGGGAAGCCAAAGTGCCCTTTTTCTCCCTGTCCGGATCGGATTTCGTGGAGATGTTTGTCGGGGTCGGGGCCTCCAGGGTGCGCGACCTGTTCAAGCAGGCCAAGGACAAATCTCCGGCTATCATCTTCATCGATGAAATCGACGCCATCGGGCGTGCCCGGGGTAAAAACAATTTTACCGGATCCAACGACGAACGTGAAAATACGCTGAACCAACTCCTGACGGAAATGGACGGGTTCGGCACGAACACAAATGTGATCGTACTGGCCGCTACCAACCGGGCCGACGTCCTCGATAAAGCACTGATGCGCGCCGGGCGGTTTGACCGGCAGATCTACGTGGACCTGCCGGACATCCGGGAGCGAAAAGAGATCTTTGAGGTGCACCTGCGCCCCATCAAGACGGCAGAGACCCTGGACCTGGATTTCCTGGCGCGGCAGACCCCCGGGTTTTCCGGGGCGGACATCGCCAACGTCTGTAACGAGGCCGCACTGATCGCGGCCCGGAAGGAACGCAAGGCGGTAACCAAGCAGGACTTCCTGGACGCCGTGGACCGCATTGTCGGCGGCCTGGAAAAGAAAAACAAGATCATCACCCCGGAGGAGAAAAAGACCATCGCCTACCACGAGGCCGGACACGCCACGGTGAGCTGGATGCTGGAGCATGCAGCGCCCCTGGTAAAGGTGACCATCGTCCCGAGGGGACAATCCCTGGGAGCGGCCTGGTACCTGCCCGAGGAACGCCTGCTGGTCCGCACGGAACAGATGCTGGACGAAATGTGTGCCACCCTGGGGGGGCGTGCGGCCGAGAAAGTTATTTTCGACAAGATTTCCACCGGTGCGCTCAGCGACCTGGAAAAGGTCACCAAACAGGCGCGCGCCATGGTAACCATTTACGGCTTGAACGAAGCGATTGGCAACCTGACTTACTACGATTCCTCAGGGCAGAACGAATACGGGTTTACCAAACCGTACAGCGAGGAAACCGCCCGCAAAATCGACCAGGAAATTTCCCGGATCGTCGAGGCGCAGTATGCCCGGGCCATCGACGTCCTGAAGGAAAACAAGGACAAATTAATTGAGCTGGCCGAGCGTTTGTTGGACAAAGAAGTTATCTTTAAGGAGGATTTGGAGAAGATCTTTGGGAAACGTCCGTTTGAGAAATTCGACAGGCTTGGTCAGGAGAAAACCCTCGATGTGCCTGTCGGGGACGACAAGGAGGCACCGGAGGCAGCCGCTTCGGAAAAGGGTGAGGAGCCCAGGGCTGCAAAACCGGTCAAAGGCAAAGATCCCGAATCACCAGAAGAACAAGAGGAGAAGACCGTTGAAAAAGAAAACTAAACGGTCGTACGCGGGTGCCGTGTCGGTAGCCGCAATACGAATATCAGTTCATGGGGCTATTTGATAAACTTTTCGGAGGAGGAAAGAAGAAGAAGCGTTCCAAAGAAACGGTTCAGACCCGGGGTGTACATATGCCCGATCTTCAAATTCCGGTGGACGAGAAGTTTACGATTCAGTTCAAGAAAAACGGGGGTAAATTCATCTACTGCGACAATTTTGAGGAGGTACGGGAAGCCCTGAAGAACATCGTGGAGGAGAACCAGTGGCAGGATGCCTCCTTTTTTGTCATGAACCCCGCCCTGGAGGAGCGTTTTAAGAACGAAAACCTCCGGTTTTCATCCAAAAGCGCCCAAAGCAGCGTCTTTTTCACCACCTGCGAACACCTGGTTGCCCAGAACGGGTCCATCCTGGTCTGCTCCAACCAGTTGCTCGAGAAAAAACTGAACGAACTCCCGGAAAACATTATCGTCTTCGCCACCACCAGCCAGTTGGTGGAATCCATCGGGGAAGGCCTCAAAATCATCAAGAAAAAGTACAAAGATCGAATCCCGGCGAACATCACCACGCTGAAACACTTCCAGCCTACTACCGAGAACGCCAAGGATTTTCTCACCTACGGCAGTAGTTCAAAACACCTGTACCTGCTCTTATTGGAGGATCTGTAGCCATGAAGGAGGTATTCAGACGCCTTATCACGGGCGTACTTTATGTTTTGCTCCTGCTATCCGCCGTTTTCCTCAGCTCGGACGCCTTCGACTTCCTCTTTATGGTCTTCGGCCTGGCCTGCCTCTATGAATACAAGCGGCTGGTGCTCCTGCGGGGATATTATATATTTATCGCCTCCCTGGGGCTCTGGTGGATCTGTATCTAC
>CAXQQM010000006.1:0-22591 GCA_964226055.1 Robiginitalea sp.
TTCCAGTCCGTGAACAGGGATTCAAATAATATCCCCGAAAGACCGGATGTCTGATATATTTACGCGATAGCGCTCAAAAACAGATGTTAAAACATTCTTATAAGATTACAATTATTCGCCAAAAGCCCCGTAAAGATTATGGTTTCAAACCTACTGGGGATAGGGGAATCCGCTATATCGATAGGAAACTTTCGGGCGTTTAATCGGGCACATTCCGGCGAATTATGACAATTTCTTGCCGAATTGCATCAATCGAGGCACGGCTTTTGGGGTAATTTTGTAAAAAAAGGATCCTATGACTTATGAGTTCTATTCCGGTTTGATTGTAGGGATCATCAGCGGGGTTTGCCTGTTGATCCTGTTGCGAACCTTTTTGAGTGGCGCAAAGGTTCCCGAGGGGGTACCCGGGCGCCCTGGGGAAGACCGGGACCGGAACGTCCAGCCATTCATCCCCATGAACCACCGTCAAATGCATTATTTGCAGGGTGGGGAAGACGCTTCCGTATCGCGGATCAAGGAAAAACTCCGGCAGTTTAAAATCCGCAATGGTTTCTATATGGAAGCGGATGAGTCGAATTGGTAGCGGACCACGCTCCCTGCCCGGGATACCGGCAGCTACTGAGCCACCGGACAGCCGGGGCACAACGATTCATTAGATATAAAATAAAAGCCCGCCATTTCTGGCGGGCTTTTTTTATGCATTTTATTTTCCGGCTTCCGCACGAATCGTTACGGATCGTGCTGCCGGTATATGTTCACTTTATTACACTACCAATACGTAAAGGAGTAAAGAAGATAACCAGAGCAAAAAATAAACGGCTGGCTTTTTTAACTGTTCCATAGTTTATCTATCATTGGGTTCCTCCACAAATTATAAATCCTTGGCCGGCCCGGTTGTTGAAATCCGTTCAAAAGGTTGCACTATTCGATAAACGGTTCAATACCATGCCCGGGCGGGTCGATTCAGCTCATAAAAAAAGAAGGAGCAGCACGCGACCGTTCCTTCTTTTTGTTGCCAGGCGGGCTGCCGGCCAGCCCGGCTTATGATTTTCCCCACTCAAAGCCTTGCCACACCGGTTTTCCAAACCTGGAGTCGCAAACTAATTCAAATAAACCGCCTCCCTGATCGCTATTAAAACGGAAAACGGTTTTTTAAACCGGACAAGGCTTTTAGTAGAAGAATTCGTACCTTGTAGAGGTTATGATGCGCCTTTTTGCCATATCCATGTCCGCCCTGATGCTCCTGCAAAGCTTCCATGTAACGGTATCGGACCTGGTGCAGCTCGACGAACTGCTTGAGCACGCGCAATATCATCGGCAGCAATTCGGGGACAATTTTTTCGTATTCCTCTCCAAACACTATGGAGCTGAAAAAGAGGAGCACAGCCGGGAGCACCAGGAAGAGCAACCCCAGCACGAGCAATTGCCGTTCCAGCAATTGGCACACCTAAGCGGCGCGCACACCTTCATCCTTCGCAAACCTGCTTTTGAATTTGGCTGGCTTACTGAATCGCCCGCACAAAAACCGAATTTCCACTATATCCCACTGCGGTCTACCCCTTTCCAATCCGGGGTTTTCCAGCCACCGCGACAAGCGTAATCACATTTTTTCAAACCCTTTGAAGACCGGACACCCACCAGGGTGACCCCGGATATTTGTTTGATTCTCACCCTTGTGATATGCTCAACAACATCATTGATTTCAGTATTAAAAATAAATTCCTGGTCCTCTTGTTTACGGGCGCCCTGGCCGCTACCGGCCTGTACTCCCTGACACGTCTCTCCGTGGGCGCCGTTCCGGACGTGACCAACAACCAGGTCCAGGTGATTACCACTTCCCGCAATTTGTCTACTCAGGACATGGAGCGCTTTATCACCTATCCGGTGGAACTCGAAATGGCCAACTTGCCAGGCGTTGAAGAAATACGATCCGTTTCCAAATTCGGGCTTTCCGTAGTTACCATCGTTTTTGAGGACCGTCTGGGCACCTTCCTGCCCCGACAGCTGATCGCGGAAAAGCTCAATGCCGCCGCCGACCGGATACCCGAGGGATTCGGGACACCCACGATGGGCCCCATCAGTACCGGATTAGGAGAAATATACCAGTACATCCTGGATGTAGAACCCGAATTCAGGGACCGCTACACAGCTACAGAACTCCGGACGATCCAGGATTGGATCATCAAACGACAACTTTCCGGTATCCCCGGGGTGGTGGAGGTCAATACCTGGGGCGGAAACCTGAAGCAATACGAAGTTGCCGTCAATTCGGACCGGCTCATGGCCATGGGGGTAACGGTATCCGACCTGGTGGATGCCCTGGAGGGGAACAACGGGATCGCAGGGGGCAGTTACATTGAAAAAGGCAACCAGGCGTATTTTATCAGGGGGGAAGGCCTGATCGGTTCCCTGGAGGACATACGGAATACCGTCGTCAAAACTATCGACGGGATCCCGCTCTATGTTCGGGATGTTGCCCAGGTAGGCTTTGGGCGGGCGCCGCGATTCGGAGCGATTACCGGCAACGGGGAAGGCGAGAAGGTCCTCGGGCAGGTGATGATGCTCAAAGGGGCCAATTCCAAAGAGGTTATCCAGGCCGTCAAGGAACGGGTGGCCTCTATCTCCAGGTCGCTGCCAGAAGGGGTGTATATCAATGCCTTCCTGGACCGCAGCGAGCTCATCGCCCGCACAACGTCCACCGTAGTGGAAAACCTGGTCCTGGGGTGCCTGATCGTCATTTTCGTCGTGGTCCTGTTGTTGGGGAATTTCCGGTCCGGGCTTATTGTCGCCTCGGTCATCCCCCTGTCCCTGTTATTCGGGATCTCCCTGATGCACCTATTCGGGGTGGATGCCAACCTGATGAGCCTGGGGGCCATTGATTTCGGCATCATTATCGACGGGGCCGTTATCATTGTGGAATATATCGCCTATCGGTTATCCAGGCGTTTACCCGGCTGCGCTGAGGGGGGTGGGGAACCGTTGAACATCCGGCGGGACAGAATCACCCGGGAAGGCGCTTCCAAAATGATGACTTCGGCGATTTTCGGACAATTGATCATCCTTATCGTATTTATACCGATCCTGGCATTGAGCGGGGTGGAAGGGAAAATGTTCCGTCCGATGGCCCTCGCTTTCAGCTTTACGCTGATCGGCGCAATAATCCTTTGCTTTACCTACGTCCCTGTCATGTCCTCTCTGATCCTCAAACCGGTGGACCCGGATCGCCGGACGTTCCCGAACCGGATGATGACGCGCCTGAAACACTGGTACGGCCGGGCTCTTGGCTGGGCTTTCCGGCGCAAGCGCATGGTTATCAGCGCGGCGGTCGCTTGCTTGTTGCTTGCACTTGGCTTGTTCGCAACCATGGGCGCAGAATTCGTACCCACCCTGGACGAGGGGGATTTTGTCATTCAACCCGTCCTGAAAACAGGTACCAGCCTCCAGAAAACCATCGAGACGACCACGCGAATTGAAAATATCCTGCTGGAGGAGTTCCCGGAAGTGGAGCAGGTTGTTACCCGGATTGGCGCGGCAGAAGTTCCCACTGACCCCATGAGTATGGAGGAAAGCGATGTGATCATTACCCTGAAACCCCGCAGCGATTGGGTGTCGGCCACCAGCAAGGATGGCCTGGCCGCCCGGTTCAAGGAGGCACTCGCAGTGATTCCCGGTCTGGAGGTGGAATTCACCCAGCCTATTGAAATGCGTTTTAATGAATTGATAACCGGGGTACGGGCGGATATTGCTGTCAAGGTGTTCGGGGAAGACCTGAATCAACTGGCCCGTCTGGGCGATCGCATCAAAACCCTGGCAGAGACGGTCCCCGGAGCCGCCGATATTGTCGTGGAAAAAATCGAAGGGCTCCCGCAATTGAACATCTCCTACGATCGGGAGCGCATTGCGCGATACGGTCTGAATATCCGGGAAATCAACCAAACGCTTTCGCTCGCCTATGCCGGCAGGCCCGTAGGCCAGGTTTACGAAGGCGAACGCCGATTCGACCTGGTCCTTCGCCTGGAGGAAGGCCATCGAGGCCGCCTGGAGGAAGTCGGGCAACTCTTTATCGACCTGCCCGGAGGCGGGAAGGTACCCTTATCCGAAGTCGCCCGGGTGGAATTGCAGGAAGGGGCTGCAAAAATCTCCCGGGATGACACCCGTCGGCGGATGGTGGTCGGGATCAATGTGCGAAACCGGGACCTGCAATCCGTGGTGGATGATATACGCGGGCTTGTAGAGGAGAAAATCGACCTCCCCCCCGGATATAGTGTCACCTACGGCGGGCAGTTCGAAAACCTCCGCAGTGCCAAATCGCGTTTGGCTGTCGCCGTGCCCATTGCCCTGTTGCTTATTTTCATCATGCTCTATTTTGCCTTCGGGTCTGCTCAGGACGCACTGATGATCTTCTCGGCCATCCCGTTGTCGGCAGTGGGCGGTGTATTCCTGCTCTGGCTACGCGGGATGCCTTTCAGCATCTCCGCCGGAGTGGGTTTTATCGCACTCTTCGGCATCGCCGTCCTCAACGGGATCGTTATGATAGAGCACTTTAAGGAATTAATGAAAAAAGGGGGTGAAAACCTGGAGGCCTTGATCCGGCGGGGCGCAACCGACCGGCTTCGGGCCGTTCTGCTGACAGCCTCTGCGGCTGCCCTCGGATTCCTGCCTATGGCTGTTTCAACCAATGCAGGTGCCGAGGTTCAAAGGCCGCTGGCAACCGTGGTAATCGGCGGGCTGGTGAGTGCAACGCTATTGACGCTGATTGTCCTACCGGTACTCTACAGCCTGTTTTCCAGGAAAGACAAGAAGGTGGGATTCCCGCTTCCCCGCGGCGGGAAACTTCCGGGGGTGCTCATGCTACTGGTACTGTCCGGGCCCCTTCAGGCGCAGGACCTCGGGATATCCCTGGACAGTCTCCTGGCCCGGGCGGAAAAGAACAACAGCAGGCTCCGGGCGGCCGACCTGCGGCGGGAAACGGCAGAAGCCCTGAGGGGTACGGCGTTTACCCTGGATAAGGCGGAATTGTTCTACAGTCGCGACCAGAACAACCTGGCCAATGGCGTCCCCCTGGATGTAATCGGGATCCGGCAGCGCTTTGAATTCCCTACCGTTTACACAGCCAAACGGAATGCCCTCCGCTATGAAGCGGCAATGGCAAACAATTCCTATGAATCTGAAAAACGGGACCTCTATCTTCAGATCAGCAGCCTGTACAACAGCTATGTGATCGCACGTGAAAAGTTGCGCATTTACCGGCAACTCGACACCCTCTACTCCCGTTTTGCCCGGGCAGCGGACCGGCGGTTTGAGCTCGGGGCCACCAACTACCTGGAAAAAGTAACGGCCCGGTCCAAGCAGCAGCAAATCCGGTTGGAACTGCAGGCAGCCAGGACCCGCGCCCGCAAACTCGAGTCGGAAATCCGGCTTCAGGTACAGGACGACAGCCTGCCACCCTTAGAAGCCCCGCCGCCGATGGAACTGGTGGCCGCACCGCCGGATATATCCCAAATCCCGGAAATCCGAAACTTCCAAAATCGGCTTGCCGCTCAAAAATACACCCGGAAACTTGAAGCCAACCGCCTGTTACCCGACCTGAGCGCAGAATACTTCCGGGGGGCCAACGAGGTGACGGAAAATGCCTTTGAGGGCTATATGCTGGGGGTCAGTATCCCCGTATTCTTCGGGGGGCAGGCCTCCAGGATCCGTGCTGCCCGCCTGGCGGAATCGGCCATTATCGAGGATCAGAAAGCTTACTCCATGGGGTTGGATACCAGGCTGGAGCAATTGCAGGATCAGCTGCAACAGGAACGCCAGGCTCTTTCCTACTATAAGGAAGAAGGCAACCAACTGGCAACTGCCATCATGGAGGCCGCTGAGGCCGGGTTCCGCAATGGGGAAATCGATTTTTTCAGGTATATCGAGAGCCTGGAAAACAGCTATGGGATCCGACTGGACTACCTGGACCAATTGGAATCCTATAACCAAAGCATTCTCAACATTAATTTTATCAAATACTGATATGTTTACACCTGGAATTTTATATCGAATCGGGATGCTCCTGTTGGCCGTTGGGCTCGGCGCCTGCAATTCCCGGGAAAACCCTGCCGGTAATCTGGCAGATAGAGAACCGGCCGGGGATATCGTCCTGATCAGCCCGGAACAATTTGATGGAAACGGCATGCAACTGGGGCATCCTCAGATGCGAAATTTTGCGGAAATACTGGAAGTTAGCGGTACTATCGACGTCCCCCCGGAAAACCGGGCCGTCGTCAGCGCGGTACGGGGCGGGTTTGTCAAATCCATCTCCCTGCTCGTGGGTGACCGCGTCCGGAAGGGACAGCGGATTGCGGCCCTGGAAAATCCTGAATTTTTACAACTCCAACAGGATTACCTGGAAACCCGGGAACAATTGCCGTACAAAGAGGCCGAATACCGCCGGCAAAAAACACTCTACGGGGAAAAAATCAGCTCGGAAAAAAGTTATCTGCAGGCAGAAAGTGATTACAAAACCGCCCTGGCGCGGTTGGGAGGCCTGGGCAGCCAGTTGAAACTCCTGAATTTTGACCCGGAATCACTGGAGCCCGGCAACCTGCGTGCCGAAAGCCAGGTGTACGCCCCAATTGCCGGTTCCGTCACCCAGGTAAACGTAATCAAAGGAGCTTTTGTATCCCAGGCCACGGAGATAGTCGAGATCGTCGACGATGACCATATTCACCTGGAGTTGACTGTTTATGAAAAGGATATCGGCAAATTACGGATCGGGCAGCCTATCCGGTTCAGCCTCCCGGAACAATCCGGGCAGCAGTACAATGCCGAAGTCTATCTGATCGGTACGTCAATCGGGCCGGACCGGACCGTTAAGGTTCATGCACACCTGGCAGAAGCGACCGGGGCAAACCTCCTGGTAGGGATGTTCGTCCGGGCACAAATTGAACTGGGTGATCCGGGCACCGGCGAAAACTCGGGCAGCACCTCCGTGACCGGTGCCCGGGACAACGCGTCCCCTTCGGCCATGCTGTCCCTCCCGGAGGGAGCGGTGGTCACCCAGGGCGGCCAATCCTACATCCTGGTCCTGGAGGAGCAGCGGGAGGATGGCTACCAGATGCGGCAAATCCCGATATCCACAGGCCAGAAGGCCCGGGGGTTTGTTGCTGTAACCGGGGACGGCCTCAGTAGGGAAACCACGGTCCTGGTCCGCGGGGCTTTTAGCCTGATAGCCGCACCTTAAAAATCGGCTGGCGCTATTCCGGCTGCAGGACCATCCGGGCATCCGCATGCTTCAGGATGGAATCCCTTGAGTAATACAGGGGAAAATATTGGTCCCTGGCCCAGGCCTCAAACAAATTGCCGTAATACGGGCTGTCCGGGTCGCCGGACTGGCCCGGGCTGTTCATAGCGCGGGCCCGGTCCCAGTCTCCGACCGGGACCACCAGGCGGAATGTGGCCCCGCTGCTTTGGTTCATGTTGTTGCCGGTAGACCCCGGCGTGTACCCGTTGCCGCCCCGCGGCAGGGGGCCGAGGTCCAGGGACTCCCGGCGGTCGGGCAACAAGCCGCTCAGCGGGTGGCGGATGGTAATGTGTTTCAGCTTCGGCTGCCCGTACTGCCATTGGGACATATCGGCTCCCAGGCGCTGTTCCAGACCCTCAACGGCCGATTCGAACGCCTCTTTGAGGAAAGCACTCCGGGCAGACGGGTTGCCGAAGCGCTGCCCCGGTTCCCGAACCCACTGCAGGATACGCTCCAGTTGCAGGCTCCCGATATGCGGTTTGGCGGCCTCCGGGACAAATTGCTCATGCGCTGCTTCGCGGATCCGGTTTTCCCAGGCCACATAGATGGCCGCTGCCACGGATTCCGGCTCCAATCGGTAATCCCAGCCGGACAACTGCTCCCGGGCCTCAGCAGCGCGCCCGCTGAACTCCATCCCCTGCAGATACGGAGTGAGTTCGCGGGCAGGCAGTGACAGGTAATCGGTCTGCAGGTCTTGCATTTCTTTCAGGTCGAGCGGTTCCCCCCTGCCGAGCGCCTCCTCGATCCGGTCGCCCCGGAAGGGGTCTGACCAGGAATATCCAACGGCATCCCACCGGTCGTATTCCGGGGGGGTCACGTTTTGGTTGGCTGTGGCGATAAAATCGGTTTCCGGGTTCAGCGCATGGGGCTTCTCCACGATGGGCAGGTAGCCGTCCCACTCATAGGAGCCGTCTCCGGGCACGGGGACCAAACCGGAAAAATTCGGCCGGATCGGGGCAATGCCCACCGCCTGCCAGCCGATGTTGCCCGCCGTGTCCGCCCAGACCATGTTTTCCCCGGGAATATGGCTGTAATTGCAAGCTTCCCGGAACTCCTCCCAGGTACGCGCCTGGTCCATCCGCAAGGATGCCAGGTAGGGTGCCCCCCCGGGTTCCAGCCAGGCACAACGCATCGCATAGGCCTTGTTCCGAAGCGTATCCTGGAAGAGGACCGGCCCGTGACGTGTATATTTCAGCGTCACATCCTCAGCCTCGCGGCCTTTCACGGGGATGGATTCGCGGATGGTTTCCATTTCTTCCCAACCCTCCCGATACCGGTATCGGTCCGGGTCCTCCGGGTCCGTATCGTAGACGTAGATGTCCTCCCCGTCCGTCCTGAATACAGTCAGGCCCCAGGCCCCATGGGGGTTGTGGCCGATGGACACCCCTGGAATCTCCGGCTCGCCACCGCCGATCACATCCCAGCCAGGCGCCACCAGGTGGACCATATAGCGCAGGGACGGCACACTGATCCGGCGATGGGGGTCGTTGGCCATTACCGGGTGGCCGCTGGCCGTGCGTTCCCCTGCAACCACCCAGTTGTTGCTTCCAATCGACAGGCTGTCGGACACAGGCAGTGCAGGTTTATCTGCTGCAGCCAGGAGGTCGGGGGTATCCGGATTCCCCATGAGGTTTTCAAGCGCTACACTGCTGCCCGGGAAGCCCGGGTCCATGTCCTCCGGCTCAAAGCGAACCGGCTTGCGGTAGGCATTGTAAAGTTTCAAAATGTCTTCGGAAAGGGACTCCGCATCAATGCCGTCCGCCAATTCCAGGTCCGGTTCTTTCGGGTGAAACCAGAGGAGGGATTTCACGGCCTCCTCCCCGATGGCCGCCACCGCCCGTCCGATTGCAAGCTCCTCGTCGCTGTTGCCCAGGAGCCCCTGGTGGCGGGAGATCACCACATCCGGGGTCCACTTTCCGGGCAGGATCCCCAGGGCCCGGAACTCCAAGGGCAGGGATTCGGGATGGGCCAGCGCTTCCTCGATATAGGCATTTACCCCATCGGTATACGCCCGGATGATGGCCGAACCCCGTGGGTGGTATACGCCAAAGTCCTCCTCCAGGTCGCCCCGATAGGCAAACAACCGCGTCCCGATATCCCGTTGGAGTTCCCGTTCGCCCAGGATTTCGGCTACCGTCCCGGTGGCCTGCCGCCGCCAGATTTCAAACTGGAACAGCCGGTCTCGGGCGGCCAGGTAGCCCTGGGCAAAAAACAGGTCGTGTTCGTTTTTCGCGTAAATATGGTTGATGCCGTACGGGTCTCGGATTACCTCGACGTTCTCCTGGATCCCGGGAATCGTGGGGCCTGATTCCCGCTCCTGCCGGCAGGCTGTAAGGGTTGCCATCAGGAGCATCGCGCCAACGACAGGTTGCAAGGCTTTCAGTAGGCGCCGGTAAGCAAGTCGGGGGGAATTCGGTAATTTTTCCATGTTATTCGGCAGAACTTTTTGGTTGGATTTCTTCCAGTTTTTCAACTCTGGCGGTGTTGGACTCAATGGCCGATTCGGTAAACCAGGCGTCCCGGAATTCCTTACGGGAAAAAAGCTCGAGTTGGTCCCCGAAGTGCGGGGATCCCGGTTGGGTGGCATTTCCGTAACTCAGCAGCACCCTTGCCCGGACAGAATCCGCAAATTCTATGACCCCGACCCAGGAATCGCCCCCACCCACGTACAGGTGGTCTTCGTCCCCGGATCCCGGCCAGGCAACGCGGAATACCCCGAGGGAGCCGTCCACCCCGTTGGCGGGCAAATCCTTCCCATTGTAATTGATCCGGTAATAGTCGCCCCAGGGTACTTCCAGGGTGCCGTATTTCCCGGTGATTTCTTCCGCGCTGGCTTCGAGTAGTTCCACGGCACGCGCCGGGTCGGCCAGGCCGTCCGGGGTGGTAGTGGGGGCTTCTTCATCCCAGGCAACCGCATAGTTGGAACCCCTGTAGGGCCCGAATTTCCGCGCCCAGTTAAAAAACAACAGGGTACCCGTACTCTCCGCATCGGCTGTCCGGTCCCAGGCCTCCAGGTGGTCCATGGCTGCCCGGGCCCCATCCGAACCCAGGCTGTCTACCGCCCGGGCCAGGTCGTCTAAAATCCGGTCTGCAAATTCAAACCGGGTAGATAGCTTGTACTCATGGAGTTCCTCAAAAGTGACGGATTCATCCTCGAGCAGCATACGGGCCGAACGCTGGGGCCGGAAAGGCATGTAACGCGGGGCCATATACCCCGGATAGTCGTCCGGGTTGAGGGTCATGGGGATCGTACTGGTCCAGGGGGGGTCGTTTGCGTTTTGCAACCAGCCATTGGCCGGGTTTTTGACCTTGGGCAAATCCTCATAGGGGTGCACCTCGGTCCAGATATCCGCGCTCTTTCCCCCGGGCACTACCCGGTCCCAATACGCCCAGGCATCCTGACCGCGTTGGGGCACCAACCCGTTGAACAGGTAGAAGATATCCCCGAAGCGATCGGCGTACATCACATTCCAGAACGGGATTTGCGCCATCTGCAAGGCATTCTCGAATTCCTCCAGGTTGCTGCTGTTGATCATCCGCCACCACTGTAAAAACATATTGGGCCGGTCCATCCCAACCATCCGGATGGCCAGGGCCTTGTCGTCGCCACGCTTCACGACGGGACCGTGCTCCGTCCGGAAAAGGGGTAGTTCCACATCCGACAGGCTGCCATCTTCCTGCCGAACCCGGATGGTGGTTGCGGATTCCTGAAAAGGCGTAGGTTCACCATCCAGGAGGTACCCGCCTTCGGTCAGTTCCACCTCGTAGAGATCCGAATTGTCGATGGTATTGTCCGTATGGCTCCAGCCGAGGTTTTCATTAAACCCAATCGCGATGCCCGGGAACCCTACCAGGGTAGTCCCGTACATGCGCCTGCCTTCCAGGATCAAATTCGATTCAAAAAACAGGAATTCCCCGAACCAGGGCAGGTGCGGGTTCTGGACGAGCATCGCATTCCCGGAAGCCGACCGGGACGGGCCAACGGCATACGTATTGGAACCCATATCCGGCCATCGCTGGACCCTGCCGAGGTCCGAGCCGCCGATAAAACGGGTAAAGACCACGTACATACTATGCATATTGACATCCTTGGGGGTAATAGGCAGCACCTCGCGGTTTTCCGGTTGGATGGCCTCGGGATGGGCCTCCGCATAAGCATTCATCCCCCGGACAAAAGCTGCGTAAATCTCCCGGAGCTCCGGGTCCTGGGAGTCGGCCCACTCCTCTGCCAGGACATCGAACCCCATGGTCCGGATGAGCTGGTCGTCGGCCAGTTTGGAGGGACCCCAGTACTCGGCCCCCCTCCCGCGGGAAGTCCCGTAGAGTTTCAGGATATGGTTGGCGTGGTTGTGCATCTGGGCCCAGCCCTGCATAAAGAAGAGGTCCTCCTGGTTGGAGGCGTAGATGTGGGGCACCCCGTAGGTGTCCCAGACAATGCGCGCCTCCTGACCTTCCTGTTCACAGGAAATCAGGCAGACACTGGCAATCAGGCAAAAAAAGAATCGTTTCATTCGGGTTGGTTTTTCCTAAAGATAGGAAAATTGCCCCGCTGGAACGGTGTCAGACAAATAGCAGGATGACCGTCAACAGGAAACCGGCACCCGCAAAATAGAGCCCTTTTTTGAATACGGGTGCCCCGGGCATGAACATCCAAAAGGCAGATATCGAGAAAAATAACAGGGCGACGCCAAAGAAGATTCCCAGCCAAAAAAGCGGGTTGCCGGAATGCATTTTATGGAGGTTGTTCATTTTTTCCAGGACCACCGGCAGCCGCTTCTCGGTGTACCGGGCTTCACCGGTTGCCACATTATAGCTGCCTCCCTGGAAGTAGATCATATCTCCTTCCGTCCGTTCAACCTCAAACCCCCGTCGCCTCAGGGCAGACCCGAGTTCCTCCCCTTCCAGGCCGGTCGGCAGGTTCGTGTTGACCTGCACATCGCTTTTCATATAATCCGTATTGCGGAATGTAAGGACGATTCCGCTGATAGCGTAAACGGCCATGATCCCCGCCAGGAAAAAGCCGAGGTAACGGTGGAATACCCGGAATTGGTTGCTGATTTTTCGGTTGTTGAATTGCATGGAAAGGCTGTTTTTTTTAAGGCTCCGGGCCCACCCCGGCGCGTATTTTCGTCAATTTAGACACGGCAATCCCTCAATGGTTTAATGCGGCAACACCGATAAGCGACCAACGGCCTTTAATCCTGTCCTTTTATATATGGCGGGTGGACTGTTCACTCAACAACCGGGTGATAGAAAGAGATCCCACAGGTGGCCAGGGCCTCCTGCGGGAATCTCAATTCAATCCCTCCCCTTGATATACGGCGCGCCGGCCGCCTCCAATTTCCGCTCCAGGGCAGGCACCATCTGGTCGGCAATCCGGTTTACCTGCGGCTCCAGTTCCCCGAGCATGTCCCGGGCTGTGTCCAGGCTTTGCCGGTGCATGGCTGTGGGGCCGTACGTGGTGTTCATCCCGCGGTAGGCCGTAACGAAGAAATTCTGGACGGAGGGTGGGTTCCGCTCCCCGATCTCATCCCGGGCCGGGCTGCCCTCTGTTTTTAACTGTAGCTCCCGGATGGCTTCCCGCAATTCCTGTACTTCACCCGCCAGGCCGGCCGGGGAGGCCGGGGTTTGCTCCAGGGCCTTCTCAAAGCCCTTGAGGGATGTTTCGGCCTGTTCAAAACGGTCCCGGAGGACTTCCATCCGCCGTTGCACTTCCGCCAGGTCCCGGCGGTAGGTGTTGTAGTTGTCGTAATCCATGCCTCCCAGGACACCTTCGCGGATTGGCTTTACTTCAAACGACACCCCTTCATCCAGTACTGTAACCTCACCTTCCTTTTCCAGGGAGAGGCTGGCGGTATAGTTGCCAGGTGTGGCCAGCGGGCCCCTGCTGAACCATCCCCGGGAATCGCGCTCCGGATCGATGGCCCCGGTACTTGCGTGGCGGAGGTCCCAGGCAATCCGGTGGGTCCCCTGGGATGCTTTGTGCTGGATATGGCGGATTACGTTCCCCTGGCTGTCACGGATGGTAAGCCAGACCCGGGCGGGCTGCTCGCTGTTCTCCTCATCGAGGGCCGCATAGCCGGGGAAGGGGATGTCCGCCTTTTTCTCATTGGCCGTTTTTTCTGCTTTTTGCCGCGCTTCTTTGGCAGTTGTGAATTCATCGGCCAGGTGATAGGTGAATACCGCCCCAAACTCCGGGTTCTCGGCCAGGTAGAAATCGGCACCGGTGTTCCCGAGTTCGCTTCGGGGCACATACCATTTGGCGGGTCGCGGGGCAAACAACTTGCCGCGGGCCGAAAGGTTTTCAGGGGTCATCTCCCGCAGCGCGCTATAGTCGTCAAGGACAAAAAATCCCCGCCCGAATGAGGCTGCCACCAGGTCGTTCTCCCGTTTCTGGATGGCCAGGTCGCGGAAGCCCATGTTCGGGGTCCCGGGCAGTTTCTGCCAGTTGCTCCCTCCGTCCAGGGAGGTGTATACCCCGAACTCCGTGGCCGCAAACAGCAGGCTGGGGTTTACGTGGTCCTGGACGAGCCTCCAGACGAGGGTCCGCTCGGGGAGGTCGGCCGCGATGGACGTCCAGGACTGCCCCCGGTCCGTACTCTTGAACAGGTAGGGGTTGAAATCGCCTTCCTTGTGGTTGTCCAGGGCCACATAAACCGTATTGGCATCGTGGAGGTCTGCCTTGATGTCGTTCACAAAACTCCGGGCCGGGAGGCCGAGGCGCGTTACCGGGATGCGGTCCCAGGAACCGCCCCCGTCGCTGCTTACAGCGATGTACCCGTCATCCGTCCCCGCATAGAGCAACCCTTCCTGTACGGGGGATTCGCTCAGGGAAGTGATCGTGTTGTAATTGGACATGGCCCCGACGTCCCAGGCGTTGTCCCAGGATTGCTGCCGCCCCATGATGGGCAGTTCCAGGCGCTCCTCGTTGCGGGTGAGGTCGCCGGATATCGGCGTCCAGGAATCCCCGCGGTTCTCCGATTTCCAGACGCGGTAGGAGGCAAAATACAGCCGGGCCGGGTTGTGGGGGGAAACCACGATGGGTGCATCCCAGTTAAAGCGCTCATGCGGGTCTCCGGGCCCGGGCTGCGGCTGGATGTAAACCTGTTCCCCCGTGGTCAGGTCTACCCGGTGCAGGCCGCCCTGCTGGGTTTCTGCATAGATGATGTTGTTGTACTCAGGGTCCGTGGCAGACTGGTGCCCGTCGGCGCCCAGGGTCTTGTACCAATGCCGGTTGGCAATCCCCTCCTCTTCGTCCGTGGCAGAAGGACCGCCGGCCGAGCCGTTGTCCTGGGTCCCGCCAAAGATGTGGTAGAAAGGCTCCGCGTTGTTGACGGCCACCTTATAGAACTGGGTGAGCGGGAGGTTTTTGTGGTACCTCCAGGTCTCCGCCAGGTCAAAGCTTTCATAGATGCCGGCATCCGTCCCGATCATCAGGTAGTCCGGGTCGTCTTTTTTGAATGCCATGGCGTGGTTGTCCGAGTGCTTGTCCTCCTCCTTGAGTTGGGTAAAGGTCTTCCCGCCGTCCTCGGAGGTGAGTACGCGGACGTTCATCAGGTAGAGCCGGTCGAACTTATGCGGGCTCGCATAGAGCTCCTGGTAGTAGTGCGGCCCGGTGCCGCCGGACACCGTGTTCGACATCTTCTTCCAGGACGCCCCCCGGTCTGCCGAGCGGTACACCGCCCCCTGGGTGCGGTCCAGTTCGATGGCCGCGTAGAGTACATCCGGGTCCTGGGGCGAGATGGCCAGGCCAATTTTCCCCATATTCGACTTGGGCAAACCCGAGGTGAGTTCCTCCCAGGTCTCCCCCCCGTCGGTGGATTTGTGGATCCCCGTCCCCGGGCCACCGCCCATCAGGGCAGCTACCGTCCGGTGACGGTCCCAGGTAGCCGCGTAGAGTACCTGCGGGTCGCGCGGGTCGATAAGCAGGTCTGTGGCCCCGGTCCACTCCGCATTGCCGAGCACGCGGTTCCAGGTGGCGCCCCCCTCCGTGGTTTTGTACACCCCGCGTTCGCCCCCTTTGCTCCAGAGCGGTCCCTGGGCGGCTACCCAGACCACATCGGAATTGTCCGGGTGGACGATAATCTTCGATATGTGCTCCGTCTGCTTTAACCCGAGGTTTTCCCAGCTGGCCCCGCCGTCTTTGGAACGGTAGATCCCGTCCCCGTAGGCCACGTGGCGGCCCCCGACGTTTTCGCCCGTACCTACCCAGATAATGGCCGGGTTTTGCGGGTCCAGGGTTAAACACCCTGTGGAATATGATGCCTGTTCGTCAAAGAGCGGTGTCCAGGTGGTCCCGGCATTCTCTGTTTTCCATACCCCGCCGGATCCGACGGCCACATACCAGGTATCGTCATCCTCCGGGTGGATGGCCAGGTCGGCAATCCGGCCGGAAAGGAAAGCCGGGCCCACATTCCGGAATTTAAAGGCCTGGAGTGGTAGCTTTTTTTCCTCGTCGGCGTTTTTCGATTTGTTGCGTTGCGCATGGGTCGGCATCCCCTGGAGCAGCAGGAACGCGCCCAGGAGCAGTAGGAAGGTGTGTCTCATTTTCTTTGTGTGTTTTTCAGCTGCCTAAAAATAACAATTACAGGCGACTTTACTGCCTTGGTTCCGGCCTGGATCCCACCGTGAGCTATTATTAAAAGTCTTTCTTCTTCGCCTTTCTGTACAGGCTCCAAACCGGCAGGAGCGTCCATAGGATCAATACGGCTCCGGAAATCAGGAACCCCAGCTGCGTCCCCAGGAATTTCTTGAATACAGCTCCCGTGTAGCCGAGCAAAGCCGAAATATCGAGCTCGAGGAGAATGAGGATACGCGACAGGTCTATCGGGTTGAAAACCGTGGCGGCAAGTGAAAAGGAATCCAACGGATATTCTTCAAAGGCGATCAGCGCGAGCAGGAATAACCCATCGTAAATAACAGCCATAAACAACCATAGGAGGACGGCGTAACCAAAACCTTTGATCTTGTTTTCATTAAAAATCGCAATATTGAAAGCCAATCCTGCGAAAATAAAGGTGAGAAATGCGCCGATGAGGATCAAAAGGGCAAAGTTCACAATGACCCCGCTTTGGAATAGGCCATACAACACAAAAGGCAGGCCCAAGCCGAGGACAAGGCTCAGGGTAAGGGAACCCGCCACACCCAGGAACTGCCCGAGGAATATGGAGGATCGTTTCAGGGGCTGGGCCAGGAGCAGCTCGGTGAATTCACGGGAATTGTAAAAGTACATGACCCCGAAAATTGTGGCGATGAGCGGGACTAAAATAATGATGATGTTCATCAGGGTAATCACCGCCTTGGAAAGGTCGTTGTTCAGGAACAACAACACGGATCCGAGCAGCAGGTAAAACAGGAAGTACACATAACTCCAACGGCTGCG
The DNA here is from genome assembly GCA_964226055.1 of Robiginitalea sp. Lineage (GTDB taxonomy): Bacteria > Bacteroidota > Bacteroidia > Flavobacteriales > Flavobacteriaceae > Robiginitalea. The sequence continues at coordinate 16,665 of CAXQQM010000006.1, forward strand.
CATCAGGTCGTAAAAGCTGTATTTGAGGATTTTAAGCATGTTGTTTCTCACTGGTTATGGCCGCAATGGCGTGTTCCAGGTCATGTTGACCTGTTTTTTCCAATAGTCCCGAAAGGGTTCCGGTGTAATAGATCTTTCCTTCCAACAGGTACACCACCTGGTCGGCAATCTCCTCCACGAATTGCATAATGTGGGTCGTGATCAGGAAGGTCTTTCCAGCCTCCCGCTCTTTCCGGATCAAATTTTTCAGGGCGATCATGGCAGTCGGGTCCAGGCCGGAGGTGGGTTCATCCAGGATAATCACCGGACTGTCGAACATAAAGGTCAGCACCAGGTTGACCTTTTGCTTGGTGCCGCCGGAGAGGTTGGCAAGTTTCTTATCCAGGAAGGGTTCCAGGCCAAACAGCTCAATGAGGGACACCTCATCCCCGGGTTTTTTCCGCAGGTCCTTGATCATTCCTATGAGTTCCTTCACCCGGATGTTCCCTGGAAAATTGGCGATCTGGGGCAGGTAGTTGATCTCTTCCCGGTATTTCCACTGGTTTTTTACCTTTTGCCCCTTTACACATATATCGCCCTTATTGGGGATTACCAGCCCCAAAACACATTTGATAAGGGTGGTTTTCCCCGAACCATTCGGACCCAGGACCGCATAGATGCCGCCTTCAGGAATCTGGAGGTCCACCCCTTTGAGCACTTCATTTTTGGCAAATCGCTTGTGGACGTTTTCTATTTGTATCATTTGATTATGCGCATTTGTGGTTGGTTGTCCGCCAGGTTGTCCGGGGTAAATACCGGCGACACCCTTTCGGAAAAATCGATCAGGTCCATAAACAGGCTCCTCAACAGGATCAGGGTCTCCGGGGTACGGTTTACAATATATGAGAACAGTTTTACAGGCCGATGTGGCACATCGCCCACCCCATTCTTGTCCAGGTCATACCCGGAGTAGTTGCTCCAGTAGTTCCCTTCAAAGCTGTTGTCGTTTACATTGCTGTTGTAGGAGAGGTCAAAGGAATTGTACAGGAAATTATTGCGGTGGAAGTTGTTGGAATAGCAGGCGCCCAAAACCCGGATGGCCCAGCCGTTACTGACAAAATTGTTTCGCTCATAGGTGATCCGGTTAGACCCTTCTATATTGATCCCCACGGTATTCTCCTCAAAAAGGTTGCCGATGATCTCCGCATCGTTGATCTCCTTCAGCAACATCCCGTAGGCAGCCGTCCCCCAATTTTTGCGGAACCGATTCCCGGTCATCCGGATTCGTTTGGAGAACATCACGGCTACCCCGGCCCCGTTGTTTTCAAACAGATTGTCCGAATAGACATTGTCGTTGGAAAACATAAAATGGAGCCCGTAGCGGAGGTTCTTCCTGCTTGCATTCCCCCGGATGCGAATCGTATCCGAAAATTCAAGGTAGATCCCGTCCCGAACCCCCTCTATCCGGTTTTCGGATACTTCCACATTGTTGGAATACCAGAGCTGGATGCCATTGCCGGAATTATATTCGTCGACGGCATCGCCGGAAATTTGGTTTCCCCTTACCACCCCACCCCGGGATTTTTCCAGGTAGATACCAAAGAACAAATTCTCAAACCGATTGTCTTCAATGGCAAAACCTTCACTCTGGACCACCCGGATGGCGGCGTGGTCCGAGGTGTAGCTTACCCCTACATTGCGAATCGCAAACCCTTGAATACGGACATCGTCAGCTACCACACGGATCACCTCCCCCTGTTCCTCCCCGTCGATTATGGGGTATCCCTCTCCTATCAGCGACAGGGGTTTATCCACCAGGATATTGTATTCCCTGTAGTACCCTTTCCCGATCAGCAGTGTATCATAGGGTTCGGCCAGGCGAATGCCCTCCCGTATGGAAGTTACCCGGCAATCTTTGCATACATCAATGGTGCGGGCGCTCATCGCGTCAATTCCCACAGCGAAGACTAGTAAAAAAGCAAAGGTGGCACGTAAGAGGTCCGCTTTCATATGGTTCCGCCCTTTTCGGGTTTTGTTTAATCTTTAAAGCGGTTGTTGATTTCTTGCCAGGTATACACGTCGCCTCCGTGTTTTATCTGGGCCTCCACCGCCTGTGCTTCGTTTTCAAATGCCGTCAGGTATTCCCCCATCGGGCTGGGTATGCCTTTACTGACCAGGTAGGAAGCCTGGGTTGCGTCCAGAAGCTCCCCCGGCCGGGAATAGGTGTTGACCAGAAACAAGGATACAGATTGGGCCTCCACCTCCCGGAGGTGATTCATCATGCATTCCACGGCGTCAAACTTAAACACTTTGCCCTTATCGGTAACTATTTCGGCCCCGTGTTGCTGGTCCACGATGGCCATCCTGCAGAACTGGCAGGCATCTGCGCCGTAGTCTATGGGTTCGGGCGCTACCTTACAACCCGCTGCAAGGGCAATCAGCAGCCCGGAAAACATCACGGTCCTGGGCAACCGGGCAAAATTTCTCAGGGTAAATCCAGTAGTCATCTCAGTTCTTTTTGGGTTTATTCGGTTTTTTTGGAAGACTTCCAGCCCAGGTAGCCGGCCAGCAGGGTCATGGTCATCCCCACAAACATCATCCAGGCGCCGGCTGCCGGCAGGGAGGTGACGTCAAAATTGAGCATTTTGACATGACCGAAAAGGGGTGGCTTATAGGTCATGGGTGTACCGTCGGGATTCTCCAGTTTCATAATCGCATTGGGGTCGAGGTTGGTCCCGTAGTCGACCATCCAGTTATTAAAATCGTACATGCCCATAATCCCGAGTACAGACATCAGCAGGAACCAGCCAAAAAACCATCGATACCCGACCTTTTTGAAATACCCCAGCACGCCCACAATAACACCGAGGGCTATCATGGCCCCCACAATAATTGGAAAGGCACTGAACTCCCACATATCTTCGTCTTTGGGCAGGGTCCTCATACCGATGTAGTGATTCAGACCATCGATGTTCTGGATATCAAATTCGCTAACACCCCTGATCCCGTTGATATGTATATTCATCCCAAGGGGTTCCGGGTATTGGGGAGCCCCCAGCATGATGTTCCAGAGGGGCAGGAAATACAATCCCAACAGGAAGAGCGGCCCCAGAATCATAAGTGTACTTGCTTTTTTCATGGTGTCTGTAATTGCGTTGCGTATGCTGATCAATAGAAAAAGCGGGCAGGTTTTCACACAGCCCGCTTTCCCCAAAAGAACCAACAAATTAAGGCAGGGACCCGGTTTATTCTCCTAACGACCAGGACAATTCCAGGTTCGAATTGGCCGGGGATACCCTTACGTACCCCTGCATTTCCTGGTGCAGGGCCGAACAGAAGTCCGTACAGTAGAAGGGCCATACCCCTACCTGCTTCGGTTCCCAGACAATGGTTTTCGTCTGCCCCGGCATGATCAGGATCTCCGAGGTGTTGGCGCCGATGACAGCAAAGCCATGGGGCACGTCAAAATCCTGTTCGTGATTCGTCATGTGGAAATACACCCGGTCACCGACCTTGATCCCCTCGATGTTGTCCGGGGTAAAGTGGCTTCGAATGGTGGACATGTAAATATGTACGTCACGGCCATCCCGTTCCACCCTGGCATCGGCAGGAGATTTAATCCCATAAGGGTGATTGTTCTCATCCAGGCGGTAGATTTTCTTGGAATTTTCCCGCAACAGATCCGCCGGGCATCCAGCGGCATAGTGCGGTTCCCCGTGTGTCGGGAAGTCGTAGATCAACTCCATTTTCTCACCTGAGATATCGTATATCTGGGCAGAGTGCTCCATTTCGGGCCCTGTGGGCAGATATCGGTCCTTGGTGATCTTGTTCATCGCCACTACGTATTTGCCAAAGGGCTTACGCGAGTTCCCTCCGGGAATCATCAGGTGGCCAACAGAATAAAAGGTGGGCTTCCGGTCTATCACTTCCCAGGAGCCTAATTTCCACTTCACGACCTCAGAGGAGATAAAGAAAGTGGTGTAGGCATTCCCATCGGCGTCAAATTCGGTGTGGAGCGGGCCGAGGCCACCGCTTTTAACCGTGCCGGCCAGGACATCCTCGAACTTCAGGATCGGGATGCCGTAGGCTTCCCCGTCGAATTTTTCCCCCTCGATGGCGGCAATCATTCTGTCAAAGGAATGCACAGTCAGGTCGGCAGAGAGTTTCCCGTTGCCGATGATGTACTCCCCTGACGGGTCTACGTCACACCCATGGGGGGATTTTGGAGTCGGCAAAAAGAAGATTGCCCCGGGGACTTCGGCAGGATTTACGGTCAGCACTTCCTTTTCCATGGTTGTGGTGGCCATATGCGTGCTCTCGTCGTAAACATTGTGGGCGTAGTTTGCCGGCATTTTGGTGCCTCCGCCGTTATTTACATATTCCTCGATTTTCTTCCAGTTGATGGCAGCGATGAAATCCTTGTCGTTCTGGGAGGAATTCACCTCCTGCAGGGTGCTGGCTTCTTCCGTGTTATAGGTGGTGAAGAAGAACCAGCCATGGGATTTCCCGCGGCCGGGGTGGGATAAATCGTAGTTGAATCCGGGCATCAGCAGCTGGAATTTGATATCCATATGCCCGTGTTCCTGATCTACCGTAATAAACGTCAGGGCACCTTTAAAGTTCCCTTTGTATTCATTGATGGGCATATCCCGTTGCGGGACGGGAACTGAAAACCGGGTTCCGGCAACCACGTATTCCGTGTTTTCCGTAATAAAGGAAGAACTGTGGTTCCCCGCACTATTGGGCACCTCGATGATTTCTTCGGTTTCGAAGGTGCTCAGACTTACCCTAGCGATCCTGGGGGTATTGTTTCCGTTGATAAAAATCCAGCGACCGTCCAGTTCCCCATTGGTTTGGGAGATATCCGGGTGGTGAGCGTCATCCCATGGCACAAAACCGTAGGAGGTGTTGAGCATGGGCTTGGTTTCTTCGGAATACCCGTAACCGGAGGTCGGGAATTGGGAAAAAACCGGGATTTCCTTGAACATCCTCCCCGAAGGAAGGCCGTAAACTGTTAGGTTTCCACTGTAACCCCCGGAAAGGAACGCGTAATATTCATCCTGTTCCCCCGGAGCTACGTATACCTTTTCCGCGGCACTTGATGTGAGGGCACCGTTAGAAGACCCGCCGCCCTGATTGCACCCGGAAAACAGCAGGGCTGCTCCGGAAAGGGTTATTCCAATGATTGATTTAATATGTTTCATGATGCAAATTCTATTTAGGATTATGTTGCTTGGATTTTAGGTTATTGCGGAGGCAGCATGACTTTATCCACGACGTGGATAATCCCGTTGCTCGCAGGAACGCTGGCTACGATTTTAGCGCCCCCCACATAGACATCGTCGCCCTTTACTTCCACCGGGACGCTTTGGTCGTTGGCCTGACCGAGTTTCTTAAACTTCTTTAGAAACTCCTTGTCGTAGTTCCCCGGGGTTACGTGGAATTTCAGGATGTTGGCCAGAGCGTCCTTGTTCTCGGGTTTCAACAAGTCTTCCACCGTCCCTGCGGGCAAGGCGTCAAAGGCTTCATTGGTGGGGGCAAAGACCATCAGGGGCCCGGCATTGACCAGGGCATTCTCCAGGTCCGCTGCCTGCACAGCTGCAGTCAACGTCGTGTGGTCCGGCGACCCGGCCGCAATATTCAGGATGTTCGGCTCGGATGCTTCATCTTTGATAAAGGCCTGGCCCTGTTCCTTGGACACCTCAACGCCTGAACCGGAGTCTGTTGCCTGTGCGGACGCTTCAGGGTCTGATTTACATCCCATAATGGCGAGGCCCATCAAAATAATGCACCAAAAAAAGGTTTGGTTGATTGTTTTCATATCGTATTATTTTAAGGTTCTGAAATATTCCAGTACGGCCCTGGCTTGCTCTTCGGTAAGGCCCTGATTTGCCATGGGCGACCCGTTAAATTCCATTAACAGATCTTTCGCCAGCGGGTCTTCTTTG
>CAXQQM010000007.1:0-3703 GCA_964226055.1 Robiginitalea sp.
GATCGCCAATCCGGAAGCTGTACGTCCCGAAAGCCCGGATTTCGGTAAGCCCGAAGCGCTCATCGCTCAGCATGACCGGGTTTTTCGTCCCCCATTTTTCATCGGTGAACAACCGCGTATTCACAAAGTAAACCTCCGCCTTGAACGGGCTGTTAAAGCCGTACTTCCACCCTTTGAGGGTTGTCAGTATCGGCAGGTTGGACGTGGTCAGTTCGTAGGTCCCCGGGCCAAAGACATCCGCCAGCTGGCCTTCGTTGACAAACACGGCCTTCTGGCCCTCGCGTACAATTAGCTTGGCGCCGTTCTTAATCTCATTCTGGTAGCGTTCGAACCGGTGGACAATCGTATCCTGGGAGTCATCCAACCATTCGACAATGTCGATAAATTCGTGACTCAGTTTTTTCTTGATTTCATCAAATAATCCCATATCCAAATAATTAAGTTGCTTTAACCGGCCTGCGCCGTGAGGGAGGACCTAAGGTACTATCTGCACCGCATTCTAAAAAGTCCCTCCCAGATAAATCCATGAAAATTTGGGGAGATCCTCGAATTCTGTTTACTTTTCAAAAGGGAACGGGGCGGCCCGAAGCCGGGCGCAGCAATCTGCCGATTCCCTCCAGGACCAAGCAGGACCTTTTTATGAAACAGATCTTTTGCATGGGCGAACTGCTCATTGACTTTGTAGGCGAAAACCAGGGAAGCGACCTGTCCAAAGCCGTAGTGTTCACCAAGAAAGCCGGGGGGGCTCCGGCCAACGTGGCTTGTGCGATTGCGCGACTCGGCGGCCAAAGCGCTTTTGTAGGCTGTATCGGAGAGGACCCTTTCGGGGCTTTCCTCCTGGGAGTGCTCCGGGATAACGGGGTAGATACGCAGTTTGTGCAACGCAGCGAAACCTTTACCACCCTTGCTTTTGTATCCATAGCTGAAGACGGGGAGCGGGATTTTGTCTTTAGCCGGGGAGCTGACCGCGAGCTGCAATACATGCCCGAAGTCAAAAAATCCTTCCGCGGGAACATGATCCACCTGGGTGCCGCCACCGCCCTGCTTGGCGGACCGCTTGAAAAGGCTTATGGCCATTATTTCTTCGACGGGCTCACCCAGCGTGCCTTTATCAGCTTCGACCCCAATTACCGCCACGACCTGTGGAAAAACAAGGCGGCCGTTTTCAGGAAAAAATGCATCCCCTTTATCGAGAAGTCCAACCTGTGTAAATTCAGCCTGGAAGAAGCGCAACTGCTCAGCGGGGAAGAAAGCCTGGACAAAGCCTGTTCGGTGCTGCACGAAATCGGGACGGAAATCATCGTGATTACCCTGGGGGGAGAGGGCACCTACCTCAGCACGCGTGCAGGAAACCGCACCATTGAGAGCATCCGGGTGGATCCCGTGGACACCACGGGGGCGGGAGACGCCTTTATCGGTTGCCTGCTCTGGCAACTGGCCGCCCGCGAAGACCAGGAAAACATCGCATCCGACATGGATGCGCTATCCGAAATGGTGCGCATTGCCAATGCCGCGGGCGCCCTGACCACCACACAGTTCGGCGCCATCGAGGCCCTCCCTGACCAGGAACAACTGAACCGGGCACTGGCATGAACCAGGTAACCATCCATCGTCTGCTGGCCGGGGAAAGCCTGGCAAATCCTACTAAAAAAGACCTGCCCCGCCTGTTCGAAAAACGGCTGGCCGCCAATCTCACGCTGATTCAGGACTTGTATTATTCGCTTTACCCGGGTCAGGATGCCGCTTTTGAGGAACTGCTCGGCATGCTGGGAAAACTCTTCCGGGACCGGCCGGAAGACCTGCGTTTCCAGGACCTGGAGCGCCTGGGCGAAGGGGCCTGGTACCAATCCGGGAAATGGGTGGGCATGCAGCTCTACGCCGACCGGTTCAGCGGGGACATCCCGGGGCTGATCGACAAAATCCCCTACTTCGAAAGACTCGGGGTCAACTTCCTGCACGTCATGCCCCTTACCCGCCAGCCGGAAGGAGAGAATGACGGGGGGTATGCCGTAAGCAGCCACACGGAGATCGACCCCCGTTTCGGCACAGAGGCCGATTTCCTGGAATTCACCAGGCAGTGCCGGGAAAAAGGGGTTTGCCTGATGCTGGATTTCGTGGTCAACCACACCTCCGACCAATATCCGTGGGCCCTGAAAGCACGGGCGGGCGATCCCGAATACGCCGGGTATTATTACATGTTCCCGGACCGGACCCTGCCCGACCTGTACGAGGAAACCCTGCCGGAAATCTTCCCGGAAACCTCGCCCGGGAATTTCACCTATAATCAGGAAACCGGCCAATGGGTGATGACCGTGTTCAACCAGTATCAGTGGGATCTCAACTATCGGAACCCCAGGGTATTCCTGGCCATGCTGGAGAATATGGTGGTCCTGGCCAACAAAGGCGTGGACGTTTTGCGGTTTGACGCCCTGGCCTTCCTCTGGAAAAAAATCGGGACGAATTCCCAGAACCTCCCGGAGGCGCACCAGCTGATTGCGCTGTTCCGGCTTTGCCTGCAGGTGGTGGCCCCCGGGGTCGCCATCCTTGCAGAGGCGATTGTGGCACCCCGCGAGATTGTCCGGTACTTCGGCGAAGGCCGCCTGGCCGGCAACGAGTGTGAGGCGGCGTACAACGCCACCTTCATGGCCTGTTTATGGAATTCCGTGGCCACGACAAAGACCAACCTGCTCTACCGGAGCCTGGAAGACATCCCCCCCATCCCCGAATCCTGTAGCTGGATAAACTATATCCGCTGCCACGACGATATCGGGCTCGGATTTGACGACCGGCAAATTGAAGCCCTCGGGTGGGACCCCTCTGCACACCGGCGGTTTCTGTTGGATTACTATTGCCAGCGGCTGGAGTGGTCCCCATCCCGGGGCGTCCTGTTTATGTACAACCCCGTAACCGGGGACGGGCGGATTACCGGGAGTACGGCTTCCCTGCTGGGGCTTGAAGAGGCCCTCGAATCGGGGAAAGCGGCGGATATGGAAACGGCCTTCGACAAGATTATCATGATGTATGGGATTATCCTGGCTTCTGCGGGGATCCCGCTTATCTATGCAGGGGATGAAATCGGCATGCTGAACGACTACTCCTACCTGCGGGAAAAGGATAAGGAAAACGACAGCCGCTGGGTAAACCGGCCGATCCACGACTGGGAGGCGGTGGCCGCCCTGGACGACGCAAATCACCTGGCGTCCCGGATTTTTTCGAGATTGCAATCACTGATCCGTCTCCGGCGGGAACTGCCTTCACTGGGTGGTGGCAAGTCACTCCTGCACAACCCGGGGAACGAGCACCTCTACGTATTTGAACGAAAGGCCGAGACGGGTTCCCTGCTGGTTGTCGCCAACTTTGACGAAAACCCGCAGGTACTCAACGCCACCTGGGTGCGCGATCTGGGTTACCTCAAAGGCGGGAAATATACAAACCTCGTGGACGGGAAATCCCATGCTGTACAGAGCGCATTATTGGAAATCAGGCCCTACGGCCTGCTCTGGCTGAAAGCCGCGGAAAGCAACCGGGCGAAGTAGCCTTAACGGCAGGGGGGCACGGCTGTGTTTCCTCTGGGCAATCCCCCGTTAATTGTACCGGACCTTCCTGAGGATCCGTATGGCCTCCTTCAGGGAATTGTACGCCGTTTCATTCCGACCCCGAAGCCACTCCCGGGCGCGGTACATCAGGTCGCCGGCGCGTTCAA
>CAXQQM010000008.1:0-25680 GCA_964226055.1 Robiginitalea sp.
CTCTGGAGTTCCTGGACGAAGGGGAAGAGGACCTGGAAACAGGGTACGAACGCGCCAAACTCGCCTGGTATACGATCGATCCGATATTCTACACGAACCAGCGCCCCCCCGGGATCAGCGACAACGATATTTCTTTAAATGCCACCCGGCGCATCTTTATCGACGAGGTCTTCCCGCGCATCGATATCGCCCAGGGACAGACCACCGTACAGAACACCCTGGATTTGGCGTATTACCCGAACCAGAAAGGGCCGTACAACGCAAACCCCAGTTTTGAAACGGAATCCCCACAGGAGAAATGGGGCGGGATCATGCGATCGCTTTCCAGTACGAATTTTGAGCAGTCGAATGTGGAATTCGTGCAATTCTGGGTCCTGGACCCTTATGTGGACGGACAGGCCACCGGCCCGGGGGAACTGGTGATCAACCTGGGGAATATCAGCGAGGACATCCTTGAGGACGGTCGGAAGCAATACGAAAACGGCTTGCCGGGCGTGAACTCCAACGACCTCACCACCCAGACCATCTGGGGCCGCGTGCCGGCTACCCAGGCACTGGTCTACGCCTTTGACGCTGATGAGGCCAACCGGAGCCTGCAGGACATCGGGTACGACGGCCTGTCAGATGCAGACGAGGCGGCGGAAGGCTACAACGGGCCCGCCGAGGATCCGGCCCTGGACAACTATACCTATTACCTCAACCGGGAGGGCAGCCTGCTGGAACGCTACCTGGACTTCAACAACACGGAAGGGAATTCCCCGGTGGCCGTTACCAACACGAACCGGGGGAATACCACACTTCCCGACGTGGAAGATGTGGACCGGGACCTCACCATGAACACGGTCAACAGCTACTACGAATACCGGATCCCGATCCGCCCCGGGGTGACGGTGGACGACCCTTACGTAACGGATATCAAGGAAGGGGTGACCCCCAACCTGCCAAACGGTACCCAGCTGAACCGCCGCTGGATCCAGTACAAGATCCCGCTGAGCGACTTCACGGATGCCGTGGGGGGGATCACAGACTTCCGGTCCATCAGCTTTATGCGGATGTATGTCACGGGTTTTACCGACCCGGTGGTTTTGCGCTTTGCGACCCTCGATCTGGTGCGCGGCGACTGGCGGAACTACACGAAAACCCTGCAGACCGACAACGACAACCCGGCCGACGACGGGACGAGTGTGGATGTGAATACCGTCAACGTGGAGGAGAACGAGGCCCGTATCCCGATTCCCTACGTATTGCCTCCAGGCGTATTCCGCGAGCAGCTCAACAACAACAACACGATTGTCCGGCAGAACGAACAATCCCTTTCAATGGTGGTGGAAAACCTGGAGCCGGAAGATTCCCGGGGGGTCTTTAAGAATGTCAGTATGGACATGCGGCAGTACCAGCGGATCAAGATGTTCCTGCACGCCGAGAAAATCGCCGAATCCGACCCGTTTCTCGACACGGAATCCCTGGTGGGTTTCCTGCGGATCGGTACGGATTTTTCCGAGAACTTCTACCAGATTGAAGTCCCGCTGGAGTTTACGGACTTCAGCGCTTCCACTGCAGAGCAGGTCTGGCCCGCCATCAATGAACTCGACGTGGCCCTGGACGACCTGAACAAAGTAAAATCCGAGGGGATTGCCAGCCAGACCCTGGGGGAAATCACCTTTTACGAGGTAATCGACGGGGTGGCCGTGGAGGTGGACGAATTTGCCCCCCGCCAGCCCGGCAGGGCCCGGATCGGGATCCGGGGGAACCCCTCCCTGGGGAGTATCCGCAGCATGATGGTGGGGGTCAAAAACATCGACAATATCCCGCTGCGCGCTGAGGTTTGGTTCAACGAACTCCGGCTGGCAGGCCTGGACAACAACGGGGGCTGGGCGGCCGTGGCAGCCGTCGATGCGAATATGGCCGATTTTGCCAACGTTTCGGCTACGGGGAATACCTCCACCTCCGGCTTCGGCGCCATCGACCAGATGCCAAACGAACGGGCCCGGGAGGACGCAATCTCCTACGACGTGGTGACCAACGTGGAAATCGGGAAACTCTTCCCGGCCAAATGGAACCTGCAAATCCCATTCAACTACGGGATATCCGAACAGCTGATCACCCCGGAATTCGACCCGGTCTACGACGATTTAAAGCTCGAGGACCGGATTGCCGCAGCGGATAACCCGGCGGATGCCGAACAGATCCGGGAACAGGCGGAAGACTATACCAAGCGGACGAGCATCAATTTTATCGGCGTTCGCAAGAACCGCGGGGAAGAGGCCGAAGCGAATTTCTTCGACATCGAAAACTTCACCTTCAATTACTCCTACAACGAAACCGACCACCGGGATTTCGAGGTGGCCGAACTCCGGGACCAGAACGTACAGGCCGGGGTGGTATACAACCACAATTTCAAGCCGGTCCCCGTGGCGCCCTTCGCCAAAAACGATTCCCTGTTCCGCGGCAGCTACTGGCAATGGCTCAAGGAGCTGAACTTCAACTTGCTCCCCACGAGCATTTCCCTCCAGTCGGACATCAACCGCCAATTCAACCAGCAGCGCTTCCGGGACGTCCTGGAGCCCGGGGTGGAAACCCTGGAACTGCCCTTGCTGCAACAGCGGAACTTCCGGTTCAACTGGCAGTACAACCTGAACTATGCGCTCACCAAGTCCCTGCGGGTACAGCTCACCGGGTCCAACAACAGCATTGTGCGAAACTATTACGAAGAGGAAGGCAACCCCTTTTCGAACATCCTGGCAGACCGCACGCTCTGGGACGGGTTCTTCGATATCGGCGAGCCGAACCGCCACGCCCAGCAGATGACGCTGAACTACGAGATCCCGCTGAGCAAGATCCCGATTTTCGACTTTGTGAATGCCCAGTATACCTATACGAGCAACTTCGACTGGCAGCGGGGCGGGGACGCCCTGAACCTCGCCGTGGCCAAGGCCCAGAACCCCGGTGTCCCGGAAGACCAGCTCAGCCTCTCGTCCATCAATACGATACAGAACGCCAATACCCACACGCTCACCGCTGCATTCAGTATGCAGCGCCTCTACGACAAGCTCGGGCTGAAGAAGTCCACGGGGAAAGCCACCACCGGCATCGCCGCCCCTCGCACGGACAAGGCGGGGAATGCCCGTGAAGACGGGGAATCCGCCGCCCCCAAACGGACCGGGAAGGCCTTTAACACGGCCATCGACCTGCTGACGATGGTCAAGCGGATCAACGTGAATTACAGCGAAAACAACGGGACCGTCCTGCCGGGCTATACGCAGAGCGTCGGCTTTATCGGGACCACGCGCCCCACCCTTGGCTTTGTTTTCGGGAGCCAGTCGGATGTGCGCAAGCTCGCCGCGCAGAACGGGTGGTTGACGAATTTCAACGAGTTCAACGAACAATTTGTCCAGCGGACCAGCAAGCAACTGAATATCACGGCCACGGCCCAGCCCGTGCCCGAACTGACGATCGACCTGATCGCCGACCGGCAATACGCCGAGACCCTCCAGGAGAATTTCAATGTCACCGACGGGGAGTATATCCCCCAGGCGCCCAATACCTATGGCAGCTTCAGCATTTCAACCATGATGCTGGCCACGGCCTTCAACCGGAGCGACGAACAGCGCTCCGAGACCTTTGAGGCCTTCAAGGACAACCGGCTGACCATCGCCAACCGCCTCCTTTCGGACCGGAACGACCCGGATATCGGGGTGGATGGGGACGGCTTCCCTATCCGGTACGGGAAGACCCAGCAGGAAGTGTTGCTGCCGGCCTTTTTTGCCGCCTATACCGGCCAGGATGCCGAACGCGTCAACCTGGATACGTTCCGGGATATCCCGATCCCCAACTGGAATATCAAGTATACGGGCCTGATGAAGAACAAGTGGTTCCAGAAGCAGTTCAAGCGGTTCTCCCTGAGCCACGGCTACCGCTCTGCCTATACGATCAACTCCTTCCAGACCAACCTGGAGCGCTACCAGCTGGTCAACGACAATGACCCGGGGACCAACCCGTTCGAGGTGGAGACCGGCGATTTGTTGCCCGAGATACTGATCAACAACGTGGTACTGAACGACGCGTTTAACCCGCTGGTCCGGGTGGATTTTGAAATGCAGAATTCCGTCAGTGTACTGGCTGAGGTGCGCATGGACCGCGCCCTGTCCCTGAGTTTCGACAACAACCTGCTGACTGAGATCAACGGGAAGGAATACACCCTGGGCCTCGGATACCGGTTCAAGGATGTGCAGTTCGTCACCCGCATCGGGGGGGAACGCCAGCGCCTCAAGGGCGATTTGAACCTGAAAGCCGACCTGAGCCTGCGGGACAACATCACCATCATCCGGAACCTGGACCTGGACAGCAACCAGATAACTTCGGGCCAGAACCTGGTTTCCATCAAGTTCACCGCCGATTACGCCCTGAGCAAAAACCTGAACGCCCTGTTTTTCTACGACCATTCCTTCTCAGAATTCGCCGTGTCCACAGCCTTTCCCCAAACCACCATCAACACCGGGTTTACCCTCCGGTACAACTTCGGGAACTAGCCCCCGGGCAGGCCTCTCCGGAATTTCCGCCCGCGTTTGGTTTCTACGCCGGGAAAAAGTTACATTTGCGGACTGCTAAATGTAAACCGATGAACATACCGTCCGAATTAAAATACACCAAGGATCACGAGTGGGTCCGCATCGAAGGGGATACCGCTACTGTGGGGATCACCGATTTTGCCCAAGGGGAACTGGGTGACATCGTCTACGTGGAGGTAGACGCCCTGGACGAAGAACTGGAACGCGAAGCTGTTTTCGGCACGGTGGAAGCCGTAAAAACGGTATCCGACCTCTTCCTGCCCCTGAGCGGGGAAATTTCCGAATTCAACGAGGCCCTGGAGGACGAGCCGGAAAAGGTCAATACGGATCCCTACGGGGAAGGCTGGATGATCAAAATCAAGCTCAGCAACCCAGCAGAGGCCGACGACCTGCTCTCAGCCGAGGCATACAAAGAGCTGATCGGTGGGTAAACGGCGCTGGCTCGCCCCGGCTTTTTTGCTCTGGATGGCGGCCGTAACCTATGCCTGCCTCGCGCCATTCGACGACCTGGACGACCCGGGTTTCGGCCTGCCCTACGCGGATAAAATTGCCCATTTTACTTTTTACCTTGTCGCAACCGTCCTGGGGGTTTTGGCCCTCCGGGAGCGAATCGGCCAGCGCGTGGGGTTCACGGGCGCTTTGTGGCTGGCAGCAGTCGCCCTGACCGCCTATGGCGGCCTGATCGAAGCCCTGCAGGCTGTTTTACCCACAGGTCGCAGCCCGGAGTGGGGGGATTTCTTGGCAAATACCCTGGGGCTGTTGGTGGCAGTTGCCTCACTCAAAGTGGCGTTTCACGAACTGGCGGCGTTAAATTGGCCGGATTAATTGCATTTTTCCCAAAAGAATAGTTAAATTAGCATGCATTAAATAAGCATAAGCATGGAAACGAAAAAGAGTCCGAAAGCCGATTTAAGAAGGAACAGCGGCCTGTATTTTGTACTTGGCCTGGCCCTGGTAATGGCTCTGGTTTATGTGGCCCTGGAATGGAAGACGTACGACGAAGTGAATAACTACGATATATCCATGGATGTCGAGGAGCTTCTGGACGAAGAGGTGCCGATGACCGAGCAGATCAAGACGCCCCCGCCACCCCCGCCGCCCGCCGCCCCCGAGGTAATCGAGGTCGTCGAGGATGAGGAAGAAGTGGAGGAAACCATTATCGAATCGACAGAAACCAGCCAGGAAGAAGAGATCATCGAAGTAGATGACGTGGTGGTTGAAGAAGTTGAAGAGGACATCGACGTTCCCTTTGCCGTTATTGAAGACGTACCGGTTTTCCCGGGATGCGAAGGCGCCAGCGACAAGCGTGCCTGCTTTAACGAAATGATGCAACAACACATCCGGAAGAATTTCCGCTATCCCGAGATTGCCCAGGAAATGGGTATCCAGGGACGGGTGTCCGTAATGTTTACCATCCAGAAGGACGGGAGCATCGGGAATATCCGTCTCCGCGGACCGGATAAAAACCTCGAGGCGGAAGCCCGCCGGATTATCGAGCGGCTTCCCAAAATGACCCCCGGGAAGCAACGGGGTCGCGCGGTACGGGTTCCCTTCAGTATCCCGATCATGTTTAAACTCCAATAGGGTTTCCACTAAAACATTTAAATCCCGGCCATGGTGCCGGGATTTTTTTTGCCCCGGTTTGGCGTTGGAAAGAAGGTCGTTGGTGCGTATCTTTGCACACCCGATTGAACCCGTGTATGAAATCCGCCACAGGTACTGCAGAGACCGGCGCCATCCAGCTGGCTTTCACCGACTTTAAGGAGATTACCAAGGCCCGCCTGGCCATCAGCGTGGTATTCTCTGCAGTGGCCGGATATTTGTTGGGCGCCCCGGAAATCCGCCTGGCCCCCCTGGTGTTGCTCGTCCTCGGGGGATACTGTATGGTAGGGGCATCCAATGCCTACAACCAGGTAATCGAGCGCTCCCTCGACAAACGGATGCACCGGACCCGTCACCGGCCGATCCCCTCCGGGCGGATGCGCGTTGGGACCGCCATGGCGATTGCCATTGTCATGACCCTGGCCGGGGTGGCATTGCTCTACCAGCTCAACCCCCGTACGGCCTTTTTCGGCGCCCTGTCCATTTTCCTCTACACCTGCGTCTATACCCCGCTGAAAACGGTGACCCCCCTGGCAGTCTTTGTCGGGGCGATCCCCGGGGCCATCCCGTTTATGCTCGGGTGGGTGGCGGCCACGGATGACTTCGGGATCGAACCCGGGACATTGTTCATGATCCAGTTTTTCTGGCAATTTCCCCATTTCTGGGCCCTCGGCTGGATGCTGGACGAAGACTACCGAAGGGGCGGTTTCAAGATGCTGCCCACCGGAAAAAAAGATACGGGCACCGCCGTTCAGATCATCATGTACACCATCTGGATGATCGTAATATCCATCATCCCCGTTTTCGGGATTACCGGGCGCCTGACCCTTTCCGTGCCCGCTGCTGTACTCATCTTTTTGATGGGGCTCGTGATGCTTTGGTTTGCGCTTCGCCTTTACGAGCTGCGCGACCGTAAATCAGCACGCAGCCTGATGCTCAGCAGCGTCACCTACATTACCCTGATGCAAATCGTTTACGTAGCCGATAGTTTTATATGAAAAATCGTGACCTTACCCAACAACCGGACCCCGTAAAGAAGGAGCGGGCCAGCAAAATGATGCTGTGGTTCGGCATCGTCAGCCTGATCATGACCTTTGCCGGTTGGACCAGCGCCTATATCGTAAGCAGTTCCCGGGAGGACTGGCTGGATGACTTCCAGTTGCCCGTGGCATTCTGGTACAGTACGGGGATCCTCCTCCTGAGCAGCCTCACCTATATCATGGCACTCCGGTCCGTGCGGCGCGGACAGCAACGGGCGGGCTCGCTATGGTTGGGGATCACCCTCCTGGCAGGCCTGGTTTTTATCTACTCGCAGTTTACAGGATTCTCCCAGATGATAGGTTTCGGGTACTATTTTACGGGCCCTACCAGTAATATCACCCTTTCCTACCTTTTTTTGATCGCAGCCGTGCACATTGCCCACGTGGTTGCGGGGCTGATCTCCCTAATTGTGGTCGTGGTGAAACAACTCCGGGGGAAGTACGGCCCGGGCCGCATGCTGGGGATGGAGCTCGGCAGCACCTTCTGGCATTTCCTGGACCTGCTGTGGGTGTACCTGATGCTTTTCTTCTATTTCTTCGGGTAGAAAAGGGGAGGTTTGTGGGTCAAATCTTCTTTTCTAACAGATAAAAAAATGTATTTTTGCTAAAATTATCCTAATACCCTAACTGACACTATGGATACATCGGTAACCACCACGGCTGAAGAGAAAGTCTGGGGAGGCGGCAACCGCCCGCTGGGTGCAAGCTACGGCAAATTGATGATGTGGTTCTTCATCGTCTCGGATGCACTGACATTTTCCGGCTTTCTGGCCTCTTACGGTTTTTCCCGTTTTAAATTTATCGAAACCTGGCCGATAGCCGATGAGGTGTTTACCCACGTGCCATTCTTCCACGGGAATTACCCGATGTATTATGTGGCCTTTATGACCTTTATCCTCATCATGTCTTCGGTGACCATGGTACTGGCCGTTGACGCCGGGCACCGCATGATGAAAAACCGGGTGATCCTCTATATGTTCCTGACCATTATCGGCGGGGCCATTTTCGTCGGTTCCCAGGCCTGGGAATGGGCGACCTTTATCCGCGGCGATTACGGTGCCGTGGAAACCAAAGGGGGGCGTATTTTGCAATTTGTGAATGCTGATACCGGGGAGCGGGCTGCCCTGGCGGATTTTGTAGTTCCCCAGGCGGATGCCCGGGTGGAGCACGACCGGGACAACGGCGTCTGGTTTGAAGCCGAAGGCACCCTGCCTACCTACACGGTAGAGGAGGTGGCCGCCGGCCTCCGCGCCAACCCGAACATCCTGATCCGCACCGAAACCATCAATGAAGAAGGCGAAAAAACCGTCCTGAACCGGGAGGAATCCCTCAACAAAATCCGGGATGCACGCCTGGTGGTGGAAGGGGCCAACCTGATCCGGAACGAATACGGCAGCCGCCTCTTTGCGGACTTCTTTTTCTTTATCACCGGATTCCACGGCTTCCACGTATTCTCGGGAGTGGTTATCAACGTAATCATTTTCTTTAATGTGATTCTGGGCACCTATGAGCGCCGCAAGCACTACGAGATGGTTGAAAAGGTCGGTTTGTACTGGCACTTTGTGGATTTGGTATGGGTATTCGTATTCACCTTCTTTTACCTGGTTTAATCAAACGAATAATAGCTACAGATGGCACACGAACATAAACTCGAAATTTTCAGGGGCCTGCTCAAATTCCGCTCCAATACGCAGAAGATCTGGGGTGTACTGATATTCCTCACCATTGTCACCGCTATCGAAGTGGCCCTGGGTATCCTCAAGCCGGCAGCGCTAACCGGAAACTATTTCCTGGGGATGAAACTCCTGAACTGGATCTTCATCATCCTTACACTGGTAAAGGCGTATTACATCGCCTGGGATTTTATGCACCTGCGGGACGAAAAGAGCTCGCTGCGGCGCGCCATTGTCTGGACGCCCATCTTCCTGGTTGCCTACCTGATCTTCATCCTCCTTTTTGAAGCCGATTACATCTACAATGTCTGGAAAGAAGGCTTTGTGGCTTGGGATTTTTAAGATTGTTTAACGCTGCATCCAAACTGGTATCTCCGTTTCTTTTTCCCCGGTATGTTGTTGCTTTTCTCAAACGTAGCGCTGCTATGTTTTTCGAAAAGCGCCTAATACCAGAAAATAATAATTCAGTGCTACTTCGTTTGGCTTTGCATTAACCAATCTTTTTCTACAACATGCTTACCTGAAAAGGAAATCCTTTCTATTTCGTTTGTGCCAACACAAGCGGGGGGCTTTACGCCGGCGAATTAACAAAACATAAGGCGGCAGTTGCCCCGTCTTTTTTTATTTTTGCAAGCGGTTGCCATGAAGAAGAAATTTGTCCTTACTGTCCTGTTTATCCTGCCGCTGGTGGTCTACATGTTTTTTGCTTCCGGGGTCACGAATTTTGGCCGCCTGCCCGTGCTTTCAGGGCCTGTGGCGGATCTCGATGGCTTTGCGGGTGGCCAGCACCTTCAGGGGAAGATCACAGTGCTCGGGTTTCTGGGGGATTCTGTGGAATTGCAGCAGGGTCGGATGTTTAACCTGAACCAGAAAATTTACAAGCGGTTCCACGAATTCCAGGATTTCCAGATGCTGATGGTAGCCCCCGAAGGTGCCCGGGGAGACGTGGACGATGTCATGCGGGAACTGGAGACTTTTACCGATGTCGGCAACTGGCGTTTTGCCTATGGCGCGATGCCGGAAATCCGCCGGCTCTTTAACAGCCTGGAGACGGGCCTGGAACTGGATGCCACCGGGGCCACGCCTTATGTATTTATCATCGACAAGGACCGGATGCTGCGGGGGAGGAAAAAGGACGAGGATACCGGGCTCAAGTTTGGGTTTGACGCCACATCGGTTGCCGACCTGAACAACAAGATGGAAGACGATATGAAAATTATCCTGGCGGAATACCGACTGGCACTTAAGAGCAACCAGGCCGACAGGACCACTCAACAAAATTAACGGGCAGCCATGGCGGAGAAACGCAATTACAATTACATCTGGATCGGGGCGGTCATCCTGGTTTTCGGCGCCATTTTTGTGCCGAAGATTGCAAACCGGCTCGGGGAAGGGTCCGTGGTGGAACGGGATCGGATGAGTGTCGCGGCAGGTACTGCAGGTGAAGCTGCTGCCCTGGAGTACATCACCCTGAACGGGGAGCCGCGTAAAGTCCCGGAATTTGCCCTGTTGGACCAGGACAGCCTGCTGGTCACTGATGCGGACTACCTCGGCAAGGTTTGGGTGGCAGAGTTTTTCTTCACCACCTGCCCCACCATCTGCCCGCAAATGACAGCCAACCTGGTGGAACTCCAAAACGAATTATCGGAATACGAGGACTTCGGGGTCGCATCCTTTACCATCAACCCCCGACACGATTCGCCCGCGGTCCTTAAAGATTACGCCGAACGCTACGGGATTACCGATATGGACTGGCACCTGCTCACCGGGCCCCGGGACAGCATCTATGAACTGGCCAATGCCGGCTTCAACATCTTTGCAGCGGAGATCCCGGACGTCCCTGGCGGGTTTGAACACTCCGGGTTGTTTGCCCTGATCGACCGGGAAGGATATATCCGATCCCGCAAAGACCGGTTCGGCAACCCCCTGGTCTATTACCGGGGCACGATCAGCCGGGCAGACGGCACGAATGACGAGGGCGAAACCGAACAAATCAGCTTGTTGAAAGCAGATATACTGAAATTGCTCAAGGAAGAAAATGGAAGATAACGCAAGGCTCAAGGAGGGCAAGCTGAACCGCTGGATCAATGTGGTCTCCATACTGATTCCCGTGGTGGTCGCGCTGTTGTTTGGAATCCGCATCCCGGACGTGGAACCCCTGGGGTTTTTGCCCCCTGTCTATGCCACCATCAACGGGCTCACCGCCGTGCTGCTGCTGGTGGCACTTTGGGCGATCCGCACTAAGCGACAGGTGCTGCACAGCCGGCTGATGACTACCTGTATTGCCCTGTCGCTGCTTTTTCTAGTGATGTACGTGGCCTACCATATGACATCGGATTCCACACCATTTGGGGGCGAAGGTTACGTCCGTTACCTCTATTACGCCATCCTGATCAGCCATATAGTCCTGTCCATCGTGGTTATCCCGCTCGTCTTGCGCACGTATGCCAAGGCGTATTTAAAGGATTTCCGGGGGCACCGGCGTCTGGCCCGTATCACCTTTCCGGTCTGGCTCTACGTGGCGATAACCGGGGTTGTAGTATATTTGATGATCGCACCGTATTACCCGTATTAGAAGCTATGAAACACTCCATCGCATATGTCGTTTTACTGGTTGCCGCACTGCTGGCCCCGGAGGCGGCCAATGCCCAGTGCGCCATGTGTCGGGCCGTGTTGGAGAGCAGCGGGGATACCTCCGTGGCCGAGGGGATCAACAACGGCATCGTCTACCTGATGGCCATTCCCTACGTACTGGTGGGTGCCCTCATCTTCCTGGTTTACCGGAAGGTACGCTCCTGAATTTTAACAGAAATTCCCGCCGGCAGGTGTAACATTCCGGCCGAAATCGCGTCTTCTTTATACACCCTTACAGGGGATTCATCAATCAAAAGTACCAACCACATGTTCGATATCGAGCGCTGGCAGGAGATTTTCGATACCATTCGAAAAAATAAGCTCCGCACTTTTCTCACCGGGCTTTCGGTGGCCTCCGGCATCTTCATTTTGGTTATCCTATTGGGTTTTGGGCAAGGCATGCAGAACGGCATTGCCCACGAATTCGAGCAGGATGCCTCTACCTCCGTCTGGGTCTGGCCCGGGATGACGACCATGGAATACAAAGGCATGAACCCCGGGCGGCGCATCCAGCTCCGCAATGGGAATTTTGAATACTGGAGCCGGGCGGAAGGCGATCGCATTGAGCGGGAATCGCCCCGCCTTTTTGTCCGGGATGTTTCCGTGAATTACGGGAACGAGGCCCTGGTTTACGGGATCCACGGCGTTGCCTCCGGGTTCCAGTTTATCGAAAACGCCAAGATGTCGCAGGGGCGGTTTATCAACCTGATGGATCATGAAAGCACGGCCAAGGTGGTGGTGATCGGGGACAAGATCCGCAAGGACGTCTTCGGCCACCTTGAAACCCCCATCGGGGAATACATCGAATTTTCCGGCCTGCCCTTTAAGATCGTCGGCGTTTACAAGGAATTGCGGGAAAGGGAGGAAGAAACCCTGTATATCCCGCTCTCAACCGCCCAGAAAGTATTCAACGGGGGTGATCTGGTCAGCAACCTGGCCTATACGCTCCCGCCGGCCGAGAATTTTGACCAGGCCGTAGCCGAAGCCGTCGCCTTTAAGGACGAGCTCCGGCAATACCTGCAGCAGGCCCATACAATTGCCCCGGAAGATACCAGCGCCATCCAGGTGTGGAGTGCCATGGAGGAAGCCAAGCGCTATTACAGCCTTACCGGCAACATCAAGTTCTTTTTCTGGTTTGTCGGGATTTGTACCATCATCGCCGGGGTAGTCGGTGTCAGCAACATCATGCTGATCGTGGTCAAGGAGCGCACCCGTGAAATCGGCATCCGCAAAGCCCTGGGGGCCAAGCCCTGGTCGATTGTCGGGATGATTTTACACGAGGCCATTTTTGTCACCGCCCTCTCCGGCTTCCTGGGGCTCATCCTGAGTATGGGCCTATTGGAACTGGTGGGGCCGCATGTGGAGGTGGATTATATCATGAACCCGTCGGTAAACCTGACGGTAGCCCTCTCCACGGTTTTCGTACTGATCCTGGCCGGTACCATAGCGGGTTTTTTCCCCGCCTGGCGGGCGGCCAATATCCGGGTAATCAATGCGTTGCGGGATGAATAAGCTGCCACTCACCACAAAGGAACTGCGCCATGTTTAACAGGGATCGTTGGAAGGAAATTCTCGAAGTGCTCACCAGCAACTGGTTTCGCACCGTACTCACCGCATTCGGCGTGTTCTGGGGGATCCTGATTCTGATCATCCTGCTCGCGGCAGGCAAGGGGCTGGAGAACGGCATCAAATCGGATTTTGGCGATATCGCGACCAACACGATGTTTATCTGGACCCGCAGGACCACCAAGGCGCATATGGGATTGCCCAAGGACCGGGAATTTAGTTTCAAGACCTCGGACCGGGAATTGCTCGATAGCCGATTCCCGGAATTGCGCTATATCTCGCCCCGGAACCAACTGGGCGGGTTCCGCGGGGGGAGCAATGTCATCCGGGGGATCAAGACCGGCGCCTACAACATCTATGGGGATTACCCGGAAATCATCAACCAGGACCCCATGGGGATTACCGCAGGCCGGTTCCTGAACCAGAACGATATTCGTGAAAAGCGCAAGATCGCGGTGATCGGGGAGGGCGTGGTCAGCGAGATGTACGACCCGGGGGAGGAAGTCCTGGGCAGCTACCTGAAAATCCAGGGCGTGAATTTCATGGTTGTGGGTACCTATAAGAAAAAATCCAATGACGGGGATGGGGAAGAAGGACAGAAACAAATATTCGTGCCGTTTACCACGTTCTCCCAGGCCTTTAACCGGGCGGACAACGTGGGCTGGATGGCTATTACCGCCAATGACGGGACGTCCATCACCTCCCTGAAGGAAGATATCGTCAATACGCTGAAGGTAAAGCACAAGGTCCACCCTGATGACCAGCGGGCCATCGGGTACTTCGACCTCTATGAACAGTACAACCGGGTGGAAAGCCTCTTCGGGGCGATGCGGTTTATCGCCTACTTCGTGGGGATCCTCGTACTGTTGTCGGGTATCATCGGCGTGAGCAACATCATGCTGATCGTGGTCAAGGAACGCACCAAGGAAATCGGGATCCGCAGGGCCCTGGGCGAACAGCCCTGGAGTATCAAACTGCAGATCCTGCTGGAATCCATCTTCCTGACGATTATTTCAGGTATGGCCGGGATCGCCATGGGCGCCCTATTTATTTACGCGGTGAACTCCCTGCTCGACGCCAACGGCCCGGTGGATATGTTTATGAACCCGAGTGTCAGCCTGGGGGTCGTTATAGGGGCGCTGGTCATCCTGATGGCATCCGGCCTGCTGGCGGGCTTTATCCCGGCCCAGAGTGCTATCCGCGTGAAGCCCATCGACGCCTTGCGGACGGAATAACCCCATGAAAAACAAAAAAATAACACCTAGAATTCTGAAGTCAAATATTTGAGCCATATGAAAAAGTCAGTAACCGTAATAATCCTCGTTGTGATCGCCCTGACCTTTGGGGGGTCCATGTACTACCTCTATAAAAAGAACGCAGAGGACCCGGTAGTTTACCAGACCGAGAAGCCGAGCCGCCAGGACATCATCAAAAAAACCGTGGCCACGGGCAGCATCCTGCCCCTGGAGGAAGTCCTTATCAAACCGAACATCTCCGGGGTGATCGAGGAGATTTACGTGGAAGGCGGTGACTTTGTAAAATCCGGCGACCTGATCGCCAAACTAAAGGTAGTCCCAAACCTGAGCGCCCTGAACGATGCCAAGAACGCCATCGAAGACGCCAAGATTACCCTGGACGACCAGCGCCGCAATTTCTCCCGCCAGCAGACCCTTTTTGAAAAAGGGGTGATTTCCCAGGCCGACCTGGACCGCGCCCAGGTAAGCTACGACCAGGCCAAACAGGCGTATTCCGCTGCCAACAAGCGGTACGACATTGTGCGTACCGGTACCACCAGCGGGCTGAGCAGTGCGGCCAATACGCTGATCCGCGCCACCGTGAGCGGCATGGTGCTCGAGGTGCCCGTGGAGGTGGGCAACCAGGTTATCGAGGCGAATACCTTTAACGAAGGGACCACCATCGCAGCCATCGCGGATATCGACAAGATGATCTTCGAAGGAAAGGTCGACGAGTCGGAAGTGGGCAAGATCCACGAAAACCTGCCCCTGGAAATTACCGTCGGCGCCATCGAGGACCGGGTGTTCCCGGCCGTCCTGGATTACATCGCCCCCAAGGGGAATGAAGAGAATGGCGCCATCCAGTTCGAGATCAAGGGGACCCTGGACAAGCAGGACAGCACCTTTATCCGGGCGGGCCTCAGTGCGAACGCCTCCATCATCCTGGACCGGGCAGACAGCGTTATCGCCGTTAAGGAAGCCCTCGTGCAATTCGACCCGGATACCAAACAGCCCTATGTGGAAGTGGAAACCGGCCAGCAGCAGTTCGAACGCCGCGACCTGGAGCTCGGTATCTCGGACGGGATCTGGGTGGAGGTAAAATCCGGCCTGGAGGAAGACGCATCTATCAAGGTCTGGAACGCCATTTCTCCCCCGGAGTCAGGCGCATAATTGAATCCCTGAATAATTTTTAACTTCTGAATGTAACAAAAAGGCCTGTTTGGGGTCTAACGGGTGTATACTCGTTTAAAAAGACGTTTACCAACCATGATTGAAATCAAAGATTTACACAAGTCCTACAAGATGGGGAGCAATTCGCTCCATGTCCTCAAAGGGATTAATTTCAAGGCGGAAGAAGGCGAACTGGTTGCGATCATGGGGTCTTCCGGCTCCGGAAAATCCACCCTGCTGAACATCCTGGGGATGCTGGATGAGGCCGACGAGGGGGATTACATCCTGGACGGGGTGCCAATCAAGAACCTCAGCGAGACCAAAGCTGCCAAATACCGCAACAAGTTCCTCGGATTTATCTTCCAGTCGTTTAACCTGATCAATTATAAATCGGCCCTGGAAAACGTGGCCCTGCCGCTCTACTACCAGAAAGTAGGCCGGAAGGAACGCGAATCCAAGGCGCTGAAATACCTGGAGCAGGTTGGCCTGAAGGAATGGGCCCACCACCTGCCCAACGAATTGTCGGGCGGGCAGAAACAACGGGTGGCCATCGCCCGGGCCATGGCGGCCGAACCCACGGTGCTCCTTGCCGATGAGCCGACCGGTGCGCTGGACAGTACCACCTCCTATGAGGTGATGGACCTGATCCAGCATATCAACGACCAGGGAAATACCATCCTGGTGGTTACCCACGAGGAGGACATTGCCCATATGTGCAAACGGATCATCCACCTCCGGGACGGCATCATTGTCGAAGACAAGAAGATTGAGCAGGTAAGAGCTTCGCAGTATGTTCAATAGAGATACCTGGCAGGAAATATGGCACAGTATTAAGAACAACAAGCTCCGGACGTTCCTGACGGGATTTTCGGTTGCCTGGGGGATTTTTATCCTCGTGCTGCTGCTCGCTTCGGTCAATGGCATGCAGAACGGTTTCTACAAGCAGTTCAACGACGACGCCACCAATTCCATCTTCATCTACCCGAATGCCACCTCCAAACCCTACGGGGGTTTTGAGGCCGGGCGCCGCATCCAGTTCAAGAATGACGACCTGGCCTTTATCAAGGGGAGCTATGAAGGGTCCTACGAATACATATCGCCCCGGTTCAACCGGTCGGTCAGCGCAAAGTACAAGCAGGAAACCGGGACCTATACGATTGTGGGCGTCAGCCCGGACCACCAGCTGATTGAGCGTACTCTGGTGGAAAGCGGCCGGTACCTGAACAAACGGGACCTGCAGGAACGCAACAAGGTACTGGTCATCGGCAAACAGGTGCAGAAGGAGCTCTTTAAGGACGATGACCCGGTGGGTCAGTTCCTGATCGCCAACGGGCTGGTTTTTAAGGTAATCGGGGTCTTTTCAGACGACGGGAACGAGCGGGAGGAAAGCAATATCTACGCCCCCTACACCACCATGCAGCAGATCTATGGGAATACGGACCAGATCAACATGATCGCCATGACCTATAACCCGTCCTATGACTTTACCCGGGCCCTGGCGTTTTCCAATACCATGGAAGAAGTACTCAAGCGGCGGCTGGTCATCCACCCGGAAGACCAAAGCGCGTTTTTTATCAACAACTACGCGGAGGGTTTTTCGAATATCCAGACCTTCAGCAACTTCCTGACATTTGTGGCCATTGGGGTAGGTGTACTCATCCTGATAGCCGGAATTGTGGGGATCGGGAATATTTTGATTTTCATCATCAAGGAACGCACCAAGGAGATCGGGATCCGCGAGGCGCTCGGCGCCCGTCCCATCGAGATCGTCAAGTTGATCCTGATGGAATCCATTGTGATCACGGCATTGTCCGGCTTTGGCGGCATGTTGTTCTCCATGGGCGTGGTGGCACTCATTTCCCCGATTGTGGATGCCCCGGCGTTTTCCAACCCGAATGTGGACAACACGGTGGTGATTATCTGTACCGTGGTGCTGATCCTGGCCGGGGTGCTGGCCGGGCTTATCCCGTCCATCCGGGCGGCAAACGTAAAACCGATAGACGCATTAAGAGCCGACTGATATGGGACTGCTAGACAGAGATTTATGGAAAGAGGTCATGGCCACGCTGAGCAAGAACATGCTCCGTACCTTCCTGACCACACTGGGGGTGATTTTTGCGATCGTAATCCTGATCGGCCTGCTCGGGGCGACCAACGGGATGAAAAACGGCTTCAACCAGATTTTCGCCGGGACGGCTACCAACAGCATGTTCCTCTGGGCCCAGCGTACCTCCATGCCCTATAAGGGATTTGAGAGGGGGCGGTCCGTGGACCTTTCCATGGACGATGTGGACATGATCCTGCGGGAGGTGCCGGAGGTGGATGTAATTTCCCCCCGGATCCAGCTCGGGAATTTCCGGGGAACCGTGACGGTGATCCGCGGCGGGCGTTCGAGCGGTTCGAGTGTATACGGGGATTTCCCGACCATCGACCTGATGTCGAAGAAGAAAATGGTCGAAGGGCGGTTTTTGAACCAGAACGATATCAAAAATTCCCGGAAAGTTTGCGTCATCGGCGTGGATGCCTACAAACTCCTTTTCGACAAAGGGGAAGACGCCATTGGCGAAAGTGTCCGCATCAACGGGGTGTACTTTACCGTAGTAGGCATTTTCAAAAGGAACGACAACATCAATTTCGAGGGGGAGAACACCGTTTTCGTACCCTTTACCACCTTCCAGACCGCATTTAACAGCGGGGACGAGGTGGGGTGGATGGCCATCCTGGTGGATGAGGACAAATCCGTGGCCGTGGCCGAAAATAAAATCAAGGCGCTGCTCAAGCGCAAATACAATATCCACCCGGACGACCCCCGGGCATTTGGCTCGTTTGACTTTTCACAGATTTTTGAAGGGATCAGTGCCTTTACGATGGTGCTGTCCGGCTTCTCCTTTTTCGTGGGCATCTTTACGCTCCTGGCCGGGGTGATCGCCGTGAGTAATATCCTCTTGATTACCGTAAAGGAACGCACCAACGAGATCGGCATCCGCCGGGCCCTCGGTGCCACCCCGGGCGTGATCAAGCGGCAGATTATCATGGAGTCCATCGTCCTGACCTTCTTTGCCGGCCTGATCGGCTTCATCATATCGATCGGCTTGTTGCACGCGCTGGATATCGCATTCGGCCAGACGGACGACGCACCTTTTACCAACCCGACCGTCAGCCCGCTCCAGGTAATTGTATCCTTTACGCTGATGGTCACCCTGAGTATTTTGATCGGGATGATCCCGGCCAACCGGGCGGTCAAAGTAAAACCCATCGACGCCCTTCGAGAAGAATAATATCCAAATACGAACAGATAGCTAATTAATTATATCAACCATGAATAAATACGTTAAATACGGACTCTTAGTCGTTGTCGCACTGGGCGCATTCTACGCCATAGCCAGGGTGCTGAAGACCAACAGCAAGCCGGCAGAGTTGTACGAAACTGAGAAGCCCAGTAAGCAGACCATCGTGAACCGGGTGGTGGCTACCGGCAAGGTGATCCCGAAGGAAGAAGTGGACATCAAACCGCAGATTTCCGGGATTATCGAAAAGATCTACCTCGAAGAAGGCGCCAAAGTAAATGCCGGCGACCTGATCGCGGTGATCAAGGTGGTGCCCAACGAGCAGTCGCTCAACCAGGCCCAGGGCCGCGTTCGCAATGCGGAGATCGCCCTGGGGAACGCAGAAATCGAGTACAACCGGAACAAAACGCTGTTTGACCGGGGGGTTATTTCCAACCAGCAGTTCAACGACATCCAGACCACCTACGAACAGGCCAAGCAGGAAGTCGAAAACGCCCGGGCAGACTACCAGATCATCCGCCGCGGTTCGGCCGGGGGCTCTTCCAGCGCCAACACCAATATCCGCGCCACGGTAACCGGGACCATTTTGGAAATCCCCGTAGAAGAGGGCGACCAGGTAATCCAGTCCAACAACTTCAATGACGGGACCACAATCGCCACGATTGCGGACCTGGGCCAGATGATTTTTGAAGGCCAGGTAGATGAGGCGGAAGTCGGCAAACTGGATATTGGGATGCCCCTGAAGATTACCCTCGGGGCCATCCAGGACCAGGAATTCGAAGCCGACCTGCAATTTATCGCCCCCAAGGGGGTGGAAGAGGAAGGGGCCGTCCAATTCCGCATCGAGGGGAGTGTCTCCCTGGATTCCGCCCACTTTATCCGTGCGGGCTATAGCGCCAACGCCTCCCTGGTTCTCTCCCAGAAGGACAGCGTCCTGGCCGTTAAGGAAGCCTGGCTGCAGTTCGACAACGAAACTGACGAACCCTATGTGGAAGTCAAGACCGGTGAAAACGAATACGAGCGGAGGGAAATCGAGACAGGGATTTCCGACGGAATATTCGTGGAGGTCCTTTCCGGGGTTACCGAAGAAGACGAGATAAAAATCTGGAACAAGACGGAGCCCATGAGTTCCGACGAGAGCTAATTCATCAAAATCCAAAAAATGAACACCATCAAACCAATACGACCTTCACGCGCCCTGCGGGTACTCTTCGTGCTGTTTGCCTTATCGGCGGGGGTAATCCAGGCGCAAAAACGGGAATGGACGCTTGAGGAATGCGTTACCTATGCCGTCGAAAACAACCTGGACGTCCAGCAGTTCCAACTGGCCTTTGAGCGGACGATGCTCGACAAATCGGACGCAATCGGGAACCTGCTTCCCGCGGTGAATGCGCAAACCCAGGTTGGCCGGAACGTAGGTTTTACCATCGATCCGTCTACCAACGCGCCTACCACTGCAGGTATCACCACAGCCAGTGCCAACCTCACCGCCAGCATGACGCTGTTTGACGGGCTCAGGAATATCAACCAGTTGCAACGGGCAAAAATGAATGCCGTCGCCAGCCAGTACCAGTTACAGGACCTGGTGGACGACATCCGCCTGAATGTAGCCAACGCCTATCTGAACGTGCTCTCCAACAAGGAATCCCTCAAGGCTTTGCAGGCCCAGTACGCCGTGACGGAGCAAGACCTCAACCGGATTCGGGAGCAGGTGGATGCCGGGGTACTGCCGCGGGGCGACCTGCTGGAGATCCAGGCAACGGCCGCCAACCTGGAACAGCAGATCGTCAATGCGGAGAACAACGTACTCCTTTCCCGCATCGTGCTGGCCCAGCTTTTGCAGATCACGGATTACGAAAACTTCGACATTGCCGACCAGGAATTCGAAGTACCCCCTTCCGAGATACTCAGCAATTCGCCCCGGGTGATTTTTGACAAGGCGCTGACTTTCCGGAACGATATCGCCTTTTCGCGGTCCAACGTGGAATTGGCCGAACAGGACCTGAAGATTGCCCGGGGGGCGTATTTGCCTTCCCTCAATGCTTTCTTTAATTACAATACCCGGTATTCCAGCAATACCACCTTACCGGATCCGGCCAACCCGGGGTCCTTTTTCTCCCCGACTTTCGTCGACCAGCTATGGATCCTCGATGGGATATCCTACGGAGCCCGGCTGGATGTGCCCATTTTTAATGGGTGGAGTACCCGAAACAACGTGCAGCGCGCCAAAATCGACGTGATGCGGGCCGAGCTCCAGCTGGAGCAGGACAAACTCGCCCTGGAGAACGACATCAATACCGCCTACCTGGACGTACAGAGTTTTGCCAAGGCCTTCGAGGCTGCCCAGAAAACCCTGGAAGCCCGACAACTCGCCCTGGAATACGCCCGGGAGCGCTATGAGGTGGGGTTGATGAATGCCTTTGACTACGGGCAGGCACAGGCCCGGGTAGACGACGCGCAGGCTTCTGTGATCCAGAACAAATACAACTATATCTTCCGGCTGAAGGTCCTGGAATTCTATTTCGGGCTGCCTATCACACTGGACTAAGCCATTCACAAGTAGCTAAAAGAGGGACCCCGGTTTTCGAAATGAGAACCGGGGTCCTATCTTTGCAGCCTATGGCCTGGATACTGAATCTCGAAACCGCTTCCACGAATTGCTCCGTGGCCCTTTTTGAAGGGACGCAGCTCCGCGCCTTGCGGGAGGATCCCAGCCCGGGATATTCCCACGGGGAGTTGCTCCATATTTTTATACAGGAAGTGCTGGCGGAGGCAGGGGTCCCAAAAGAAAATCTCGATGCAGTTGCGGTCAGTAAAGGCCCGGGGTCGTATACGGGCCTGCGTATCGGCGTCGCTTCGGCCAAGGGATTGTGCTTTTCTTTGGATATCCCCCTGATTGCGCTGCCCACCCTGAAGGTCCTGGCAGCTGCAGCGGGGGTTAAAGAGGGGTTGAGCATCCCAATGCTGGATGCCCGCAGGATGGAGGTCTACTCGGCCGTCCTGGACCCGGACCTGGAATTTCTCCGGGAAACCCAGGCGGAAATCCTCACACCCGACTCCTTTGCGGCCTATAAGGACCAGGGGCCGCTTACGCTGGTGGGCAACGGGGCGGGTAAAGCCCGGGAGCTACTTCCGGACCCGGTTTTTCGGTTCCAGCCGGAGATACAGCCTTCGGCCCGGTTTATGGGGCCCATGGCATACGCGGCCTTTGAGGCCGGATCTTTCGAGGACCTGGCCTATTTTGAACCCTATTACCTGAAAGACTTTATCGCGACGCGAAAGTAGATTCCGGAGAAGACGCAAGCAGCGTGTTGTAGTATACAACCAAGTGCAGGGCATCTTCGGGTTTGCGAAGGTTCAGGTTGTTTTCCGATACAAAATCCTTGAGGGCCGCCTTGTGGTCTCCCAGGGTGGCCAACAAGCTGTTTTTACGAAGGGAAACTGGCTCCATGGGCGCATCGCCCGCCCGTATAAAATATTCCGAGGCATCGAAATAGGCAGGCATCCGGGTATCCTCGTAACCGTGTTCAGCAACTTCCGGCTTCCGGTAATGCTTGATGGGACGCCGGTAGAGGACCACTTGTTGCCCGGGGTTCATCGGGATGAAATACCCCCGGTCGATATCTCCCCCCTCCCGGTAAGGGTGGACCTCAAAGGTGAGCCCGTCGAGTTCCACGGTGATGTTTTCCCGCTTAAGCAGGCTTTGTTCCTCCCCGTCCTGGCCGAGATACACCATTTGACCCGTAAAGGCGTTGAAGCGCATCAAACGCTCTTCTTTCAGCGTATTGTCCGGGTTCTCAATGGTGATGGTCCCTTTTTTGTAAATCTCATCCAGGAACTGGGTGCCGTTCGTGGGAAAGTCGTAGAGGACCACTTCGAACTGGCCGTGATATTGGGTGAGCTTATTGCCGTTGAACTGGGCCGTGGCCATCAGTGTCAACAGGCAGGCAGCTGTTGTAATAATCGTTTTCATAGTATGAATCTTTGACTATACAAAGTACTAAAATTTAGTGACTTATCCAAGTCGGGGCTACCTGCTTCACGCCTTATTCGCCCTCGGATATCATATGGATATCGCGCTGCGGGAACGGGATTTCGATACCGGCCTCGTCGAACCGGAGTTTGAGCGTTTCCATCACGTGGAAGTGGGCTGCCCAGAAGTCTTCATTTTTCGCCCAGAACCGCAGGCTGAGGTTTACGGAGCTGTCGGCGAGTTCCCCTACAAAAACCTGGGGTTCCGGGTCCTTGAGAATCCGGTCGTCTTCCCCGCAGATTTCCAGCAACAGGTCTTTGGCCTGTTTGATGTTGGAGCCGTATCCGATCCCCACGGTTATTTTATCCCTCCGCGTATCCTCGGCACTGTAATTGACAATATTGTCGTTGGAGAGCTTCCCGTTGGGGATGATGGCCAGCTGGTTCCCGAAGGTATTCAGCTTGGTAGTGAAAATATTGATCTCCTTGACGGTGCCGTCCAACCCCTGGGCGGAAATCCAGTCCCCCACCCGGAACGGTTTAAACAGCAGGATCAGAACGCCCCCGGCAAAATTTGACAGGGATCCCTGCAGGGCCAGGCCGATAGCGAGGCCAGCTGCACCCACAATGGCTACCAGGGAGGACGATTTGACCCCCAGCTGGGTGATGACCAGCACAAAGAGCAGCAGCTTCAGGGCAATTTTGATAAAGCTCTGGAGAAAGGATTCCAGGGCCTCGTCGTAGTCCTTTTTCTCAAAAAAGCGACGGACGATCTTATTGATAAAACTGATAACCCATAAACCGATGACCAGCGTGAGGATGGCTGTTACCAGGCTGGGCAAGAAATTCCAGAACCATTCGATTCCCTGTTCGATGTGTTCCTGATAATCTCCGAATTGTTCCATATTTCAATGAATGTTGATGTGGTTGGTGAACCTTTTAATTTTTCCTGCGAATAGTACGGATTTTGTGGGCTTCAGGCAACTCCGGGGCCTTAAATTTCTGTTAATCGCCAGCCATGGAACGGATTTGCTCCAGGGCCTTCCCGCTGTCTTCCAGCGGTTGGCTGCAACTGCCTTCCCGGCAAATATAAATCCGGGTTTTCGGCGGGTTGAAGCGGCCCCGGAACAGCGGTAGGTCGGAAGCTTCCCCGGAGATGGCCAACAGGCATTGGGGCAGGTAGTTCCTGCGCAGGGAGGCCGACTGCTCCATGGCATCGGGCCCGCACACGGCCACTTCGTAAAAAGGGACGGACATCCACAGGGCCAATTGTATCCAGTTGGTGTACTGTCCGGGGTATTTGCCTATAGAAGGAACCATAGCGGTAAGCATTTCCCGCGACCGGGTGATCCATTGGGCATCCCCGAAATAGGAACCCAGGACAAACAGGTTTTTCGCCATTATGGAGTTCGACGCCGGGATGACATTATCTGCCGTTTCCAGGCTGCGCCGAATAAGGGCCGGATCCAAAGAGGAATTAAAGTACAACAGGGGTTCCCCGGCCTGGCCGAAATATTTCAGGGCATAGGTGCACAGGCTCCGTGCCCGGTCCATCCAGGTGTTTTCCCCCGTGGCCTCAGCCCAGGAAATATACCCGGCTGCCAGGCAGGCGTAGTCCTCCAGGAAGCCGTGGCCGCTTCCGGAACCGCCCTTCGTGCTGTGCGGGACGCTGCCGTCCTTTCGGGTAACCTCCCCGTCCAGGTATTCGGCCAGTTTGCCAGCTGCATCCCGGGCCTTTTCCAGGCCGCAATACCGCCAGGCATCCGCAAGGCCGGATAGCAGCAAACCGTTCCAGGAGGTGAGGACTTTGTCGTCCAGGCGGGGCGCATCCCGTTTGTCCCGAAGGCGCAACAACCGTTCCCTGCACGATTGCAGCCGTTCCCGCAGTTCCGGTTCTGGAAGCCCTAGCCGCCTCGCCAGGTCGGCGTCCCCTTCCCGCCGGATCAGGACGTAATTCCCATCTTCCCAATGGCCGAAGGAATCGATGCTGTAGGCTGCTGCAAATAATTCAAAGTCCCCACCCAGGGCCTCGCGGAGCTCCGGTTCGCTCCAGGTGTAGTAGGCGCCGTCCTCCAGGTTGCCCTCCCGGTCCCTGCTGTCGGCATCCAGGGAGGAATAGTAGCAGCCGTCGGGATGTGCCAGGTCGCGGAGGAGGAAATCCGTGGTCCGGGACACGACCTCCCTGTAAAACGGGTTCCCGTACCGGGCAAAGCCACGGGAATAGAGGCTCAGGAGCTGGGCGTTGTCGTAGGCCATTTTTTCAAAATGCGGCACATGCCAGCGGGCATCCACGGAATAGCGGGAAAAACCACCGCCAACCTGGTCGAATAACCCGCCGAAGGCCATGGCAGTGAGCGTCCGGTTGACGTGCATCTCCAGGGTCGGGTCGGGGTGGAGGGACTCCTGGTGCAGGAACAGGTTCAGGGCAGCGGGCATCATGAATTTCGGGGCTCCCTGCATCCCCCCGTATTCCCCGTCGAACCGGGGCTTCATCGAGTCGATCCAATTGGAGATTTCCCCGTGTCCGGGCAGGGTGGCGGCAGGGTCGGATTCGGGCAGGTTGATACGGGCGACGGCCGAGGTGAGGTCTTCGGCGTACTCCCGGATACGCGCGGGGTCCTTCTGGTAGAGCCGGCCCAACTGGACCATGGCCTGCAGCCAGCGGTCCCTGGGGAGGTAGGTAGCCCCCCAGAACGGTTTTCCGTCCGGCAGGGCGGCCACATTCAGCGGCCAGCCCCCCGACCCGGTCATCAGTTGCAGGGCATCCATATATACCTGGTCCACGTCGGGCCGTTCTTCCCGGTCTACCTTGATCGGGATAAAAAGCGTGTTCATGACCTCGGCCACCTCCGGGTCCTCGAAACACTCGTGTTCCATGACATGGCACCAATGGCAGGCCGCATAGCCGATACTGATCAGGAGCGGCTTGTCCT
>CAXQQM010000009.1:0-5846 GCA_964226055.1 Robiginitalea sp.
TTCGATAACGAAATCGCCTCCTTCCTGCGTTTTGAAGGGATTTGCAACCTGATCCTCGCCAATCAGATTTCCCAGTTCTACCAGGATATCAACAAGCGTTCGAATACGACCTCCCTCACCTCCCAGGAGTTACAACTCATCCATCAGGTGAGTGAGTTTATCGTAAACTACCCGGAAGTGCAACACGCCATCAAATCGCTATGCAAAAAATCCGGCCTCTCCCCCAACAAGCTTCAGGAGGGTTTCAAGTTTATGCACGGGCGCACAGTATCTGACTATGTGCGGAATGTACGGGTGGAAAAAGCGGAGGAACTCCTGCGGACCACGGATATGAATATTTCTGAAGTGGTATACTCCGTTGGCCTCACCAGCCGGAGTTATTTCTGCAAGATATTTAAGAGTAAATACAATTGCAGCCCCAAGCAGTACAAGAGCAAAAGGCTCAATAAGGTGGATCTGTCCGAGGTAGCCGTCTGAGCCGGCCTCGAAACACAATCCCCTAAAGGGTTGGATGGCCCATCGCCGGAGAATTCCGTCGATGGGTCATTCTTTTTCTGCCGATTCTGCAGATCCGGGATCGTTGTGGTGTTCCACCCGGAGTGGCCCGGAAAAATCGAGAGTCCGGATCGGGAACGGGATGTTGATCCCTTCGGCATCAAAGGCTTTCTTGATGGCGATCATCGCCTCGGTCCTGGCCCGGGCTACCTCGAGGGCCGAGGTGGATTCAATCCAGAACCGCGTTTCAAAGTTGATGGAACTCGAACCGAATTCCGTATACAGGAAAATAACATCCCCGCCTTTCTCCACCTCGTCGAATGTCGCTACCAGGGTATCCCGAACCACCTGCCGTACCTGTTCCAGGTCCGAACTGTACCCCACCCCGCAAGTAAGGATCACCCGCGACTGGGCCGTGGTACTGTAGTTCTTGATCGGGTTTTCCACTACCATTTTATTGGGGATGTAAACCATGTTGTTGTCGGGTTGCCTGAGGGTAACCGACCGCAAGTCGATGTTGACCACCTCCCCCTCGTAATCATTCGTATGGATCCAGTCGCCGAACTTGATGTACTTAACATAGGAGAGGACGATCCCGGAATAGGTGTTGGCCAGGGCGCCCTGGAGGGCGAGCCCAACCGCCAGGCCAGCCACCCCGGCGCCTGCCAGGATCGTGTTCAGCGCCCGGCTCAGATTCAGGATGCCCAGCACCAGGAAAAGGCCCAACAGGATGACCACCACTGAGACCAGGCGGGAAATCAGGTTCTTCATGGAATCCTGGAGCTTGGAGCGATCCAGCAATTTCAGGGTAACCCGGCTGACGTATTTTGAAAAGATCACCGCAATGATAAAGACCACCAGGGCAATCAGGATATTCGGCAGGTTCAGGACAAGCGCGTCTACCCAGCCCAGGAGCTTCTCCTGCATCTTGCCCCAGGCTTCGCTAAATTTAGATTTCATTCCGTAATAGGTTTGGTTTGGTTCGCAACCCGTGCCGGAAAACCACAGGCGACTGCCTAGCGGTGATTTTCCACATAGGTCAAATACTCCTCGGCCAGCCCGGTCTTTTGTGAATCTGTCAGGACTTTCCCCGAAACCTGGAAAAATTGCCTTTCTTCATCTTTCAGATGGTGTTCCACCTGCTCTTGCAGCGATTTACAAAGGGTGAGCCACCCGGGCGAGCTGAAGGGGGTTTCCTCCAGGCGTTCCACAAGTTCGTCAATTTCGTGGTGTTCGGCAACTCCGTGCCGGGCCATTTCCTGGGTAGCGTCTTTTTTGATGAGGGGTACGTAGAAAAAACGTTCCTCTGCATCTGCATGTACCTGGAGTTCTTTCTTCAATTTTGCAAATAGTGTGCGGCGCGTGGAGGTGTCTCCCGATGTTTCCAGCAATTGGTTCAGGAGGCTGCGCTGCAGGTCGTGGTCCTGCCGGATAGCTTCATATATATTCATAGGGATCGGATAAAGAAAAGATTCCGGCCTAGCAGCGAACCGGAATCTTTATAACTAACCAACTAAACTTCAAAGCTTATTGGACAGGCGCTCCAGTAGCAGAACGGAACACCATACCCGCTTCTGGTATGTGCTGCCAGTTGGCGTAAGATACCTGAATTTAGTCCTTTGGATGTGCTCATTCGGGAGAAAGCTTAATGCATTTCCGGCCCCTTCCCCGGGAAGGGTTCCTGTCCGCTAAATTCCTCTCCGGCGCGATCAGGTTCAAAAAAATGCCTGTCCGGAACATTCGCCCGGCCCGTTTCGCCTATATTTTGGACATGACTAGCAAAAAATCAATGGACAAAAAGCAAGGAGAAGAATCTACCGAATTTATCAAGGATCCGGAAAAGGAAACCCGCGGATACATCTTCCAGAAAAACAGCAAAACGCAACTGGCAATCATGATTATAGCAGTAGCTATTTTGCTTATTATTGCAGCCTTGTATAAATCCGGGGTATTCCTCGATCAATAGTCAAACCCTTTCCGACTGCCAACCGTCCCGGAGAATTAAACCCCACCCTCCCAATGCAACGCATGTCCCAGAACTCACTATTCCACCACGGTCTATGGGCCCCGATAAAATGGGCGGCCCGGGTTATCCTGACAGCCCTCCTGTTCCAGGGGTGCGCCACCTACAAGCCACAGGCCAAGCAGGCGGTCCCGAAGGCCGGGCCCGCGGTTGCTTCACCCGAATACACATTTTTCCTGGCCGGGGGATGGGGCCACTCAGGCCCCGGAAAGCCCGCGGAAACCCTCTCCAGCCTGGAACGCCAACTGGCAGCTGCCGGTGAAAATTCCGAATTGCTCCTCCTGGGGGATATCATCTCGGAAGAACCCGGGAACCGGGAGCGGGATTCGGCCCTGTTGGGCGAACAACTGGATTTGCTCGACCGGTTTCAGGGGCGGACCACCCTGATTCCCGGCAATAACGAATGGAAGGAATTCTCGGCGCGCAAGATGAAATGGGTGGAGGATTTCATGGAAGAACGGGATACCGCCCTCAAGATGCAGCTCGTTGGCGAATGTCCCATCGAATACCGGGATATCAACGACCGCCTGGCGATCATCATGGTGGACTACAAATGGTTTATCTCCAACTGGTCGCGGGTGGAACACATCAATGAAGAGTGCGTCGTGGTGGATACCCGGAAGCGCTTTGCCGAGGAACTCGACGGATATATCAATGATGCCCAGGGGAAAAACCTCATCATCGCCATGCACCACCCGCTCTTCAGCAACGGGAAATACGCCGGGAAGGAAACTTTCAGGAGCCATATGCGACCCGCCCCGGTTTTGGGCACGATGATCCACGCTACCGCCGACCTCGGGGCCTTTTCACCCGACCGCCTGATCTCCCGCCGATACAACTACCTTCGGATCCTCGTCTCGGCCCTGGCGCAGCACTCCGACCGGGCCGTCGTCGTTTCCGCCCACGAGGAGAGCCTCCAATACCTGAGGTCGGAGTCCATCCACCAAATCATCAGCGGTTCCCTGGGCCGGGCCACGGCAACCCACCGGTCCAAAGAAACCCTGGCAACCGTCGGGGGTTCCCTGGAATATGAAGGTATATATACAAATGGATCCAGGGGGTTTTCCCGTTTGGATACCTATCCGGACGGGTCGGTTTCGGTCCGGTTTTTCCCGGAAGGGGGACAGGAAGTCTCCTATGAATTATTGCCCGCCCTGCCGGTACCCGAATCCGGCGGACCGTATGATATGCCCGACGAGGCAGAGGTTACCTCCAGGGTGCTGGACGACCCGGAGCAATACCAGAAGGACGGCTTTTACACCTTCCTCTGGGGGGATCGCTACCGGGAGTACTTTGGGGAAAAGGTGACCGCGCCGGTGGCCTCCCTCGATACACTTTACGGGGGGCTGAAGGTCACCCAGAAGGGGGGCGGCCACCAATCGTATTCCATTCGGCTGGAAGATGCCCAGGGCCGGCAATACGCCATGCGTTCCCTGCGAAAGGACGCGCTGAAATTCCTGGCCTTTAAGGTTCCCGGGGTGGCGTACGTCCCGGATGACTACAAGGAGACGCTGGCCCACCAGGTGGTGAGCGACTTCTTTACCACGGCCCATCCCTACATGCAGCTGGTCATCAGCCCGCTGGCCCGGAGCATCGGGGTCAACCACTCCAGCCCCAGCCTCTATTATATCCCCAAACAGGAAGCCCTGGGCGAGCTGAACGCCGAATTCGGGGACGAACTTTATTTCATCGAGGAACGCCCTTCCGACGAGCAGCTGAATTACAAGGGCTACCGGCGCACCATCGACGAGCAGGGCGAGATCAAGGATTTCGAGAGTACCACGGACATGCTGGAGCTCCTGCGGAGCGATGAATCCTATACCCTGGACCAGCGGGCCTATGTCCGGGCCCGGCTATTTGACATGCTGATAGGCGACTGGGACCGGCACCAGGACCAATGGCGCTGGGTGGAATACGAAAAGCCCGACGGTTCCGTGGAGTTCATGCCCGTTCCCAGGGACCGCGATAACGCCTTCCCGAAATTTGACGGATCGGCCCTCCCGGTGATCCAGTGGTTTGCCCCGGGAAGCCGGCGCTTCCAGTCCTTCGGGCCGGAATTCGGCAACCTCAAATGGCTGAATACCTCCGGCGGGCGTCTGGATAAGGTATTGCTCCCCGATATGCGACAAGAAGACTGGGTGGCCGAAGCCCGGTATATCCAGGAGCACCTCGGGGAGGCGGAAATAGCAGCTGCTTTTGAAAGACTGCCGCCGGAGGTGCAGGACAGCACGGCCGCATCCATCCGCAACGACCTGAAAGTGCGGCTGAAGAACCTGCATCAGGCGGCCCTTGCCTATGGGGAATCCCTGGATCGACGGGTAATCCTCCGCGGCACCGAAAAAGACGATATCATCGAGGTAGAACGCCTTTCCGAAGGCCGCACAAGGGTTGTGATCCGGCGCAACCTGGATGACGAGCCGAACACGGTGATGCTCGACCGGACGCTGGAGGCTTCCCAAACCCGGGAACTCTGGATATACGGCCTGGGGGATGACGATATCTTCCGCGTTTCCGGCCCGGGCGCAGGAGGGGTGTTTATCCGCCTGATCGGCGGGTATGGGGAAGACCGGTTTGAAATCGGGAATGACTCCCGACTGAAAGTTTATGACTGGAAATACGAAGAGACGGAATTTACCGAAGGAAAACCCCGCCACCAGTTCACGGATATCTACACCACAAACACCTATCACTGGCGCTATTACGAGCCGAGCTTCAACAAACTGGTCCCCTTCCTCGGGTTCCGGGTAGACGACGGCCTGGCGATTGGCGCTACAAATACCTATACCTATAAAGGTTTCAACGGGGCGGACTTTCGCCAACAACACCGGTTTGGCGCTAAATACTTTTTTAATTTCGGGGCGCTCGAAGCTTCCTATTCCGGGGTGTATGCCAATGCCCTGCCGGGCTGGAATTTTGAGACGGAAGCCTATTATGCCTCCAACCGATTCGTCCGAATCTTCTTCGGGATCGGCAATGAAACGGTGAACCTCGAAGATGATCTGGACATCGATTACTATCGCGCACGCGTCCAATCCGCCCGGGCCAGTGCCGGCCTGGCCTACCATACGCTGAAGATCCGTGCCGTGTACGAAACCCACAAGGCCCAGGAACTCGAAAACCGCTTCTTTACCCCGGAGAACCTGGACCCGGATGTCTTTACGCGCCAGCATTACGCCGGGGTCGAAACCGAACTCAGCTACCATGCCGACGACGTGGACGATTTCCCAACAAAAGCCATTTACATCGGGCTGGCGGCCGGGTATCAATGGAACCTCCGGGATGCCGAAAGGCATTTCGGTTACTTGCAAAGCCGCCTGTCGTTATCTCA
>CAXQQM010000010.1:0-21807 GCA_964226055.1 Robiginitalea sp.
GGAATATCACGGGGTGACGATTATTTCGGAAAAAAGCGATGAAATCCGGGAAATGCTTATCGAGAAACTCGGTCGGGGGGTAACCCTGTTACCCGCCCGGGGCGGATACCGGGTAAGCGGGGGGCACAGGAGTTACGAGGCGGTGTTTTCAGTGATCACCCGATTGGAAATCAGCAGGTTGTATCGTGAACTGGACGAAATTGACCCGGGGGCCTTTGTGGTGATGCACCGTATCAGTGATACGCGGGGCGGGATGATCAAGAAACGCCGGCTCTAGGGTGCTCCCGACATCTTCATGCCGAGGCCGCCAATGCCCTTGTCGCGAGGCTTATTTGCCGATAAAGCGGTAGGTAATGGAGCCTTTTTGCCCGTCCCGGGAGGCCGGGCTGAACCGGGCCCGTTGTGCATAGGCGATGGCATTTTCCACCAGGCAGCCATTGGAGGTGGAGGAACTGCTGGCGTTGAATTCCGCATCGATGACATACCCCTGCCGGTCCACCTCGATATTGACCACGACCTTTCCCCCTTCGATGCAGGTGTAGATGGGGGGTGGCAATTCATAGGCATTGCGGTCTACCAGCGAATAGGAAATGGAGGTGCGCTTGTCCTTCAGATAATTCGTGTACTCTTTTTTCTCGGCTTCCTTTTCCCCGAGCAACTCCCTGGAAGCCTCCCGTTTTTGGGCAAGTTCCCTGAGGTGGTCCGAAAATGCGGCGTTGTCTTCCGACAGGTCGGAACCGGGATCCGACCCGGAGAGCTCCTGCCGTTCCTCGAGGATTTCCTGGAGGGTTTTTAAGGGTTCGGGATTGCCGAAACTGGGTTTGGCCGTTTCGTTGAAGGCCATATGGCTTTCGACGTCAGCCTGCTGGGCCTCCTCTTCCGGCTGCTCTTCCTCGATTAAAGTCTCCAGGTCCTCCTCGGAAAGGCTCATCTCGATCACATACTCCTCCTCCTGAACGCTGCCCAGGTGGATATTGAACAGGGTCAATACCACGATCCCCAGCGTAAAGCCGGTAATCAGAAGCGATAATTGACTGCGGTTCAATTGCATATTGCTATAACCCTTATTTCGGTAATTTATTTCATGCAGGCGCCGGTTCTCACGGCCGCCACCCCTGTCTTCAATGTGCCTCGCATCCGGTCAGACATCGAAGCCCTTTTCCCGGAATGCCTCCCGGAACGCGTCGGGGGTATGGGCTTTATTTACGGAATACGGACCCGTTTTGGTTCTTTTCAAAGCAGAAAGATAGGCCCCGGAACCCAGAAATTGCCCGAAATCATGTGCGAGGGTGCGGATATAGGTGCCTTTGCTGCAGGTGACCCGGAAATCCACTTCCGGCAGCGCAATCCGGGTGAGCTCGAATGTATCGATCCGGACTACGCGGGTAGGGATGTCCACTTGCTGGCCTTTCCGCGCGTATTCGTAGAGCCTCTTGCCGTCCTTTTTGATCGCTGAAAAAACAGGGGGCTGTTGCCGGATTTCACCGGTAAAGGCACGGGTTGCCTCCAAAAGGGCCTCCGGGGTTATATGCTCGGTGGGGTAGCTGCCTTCCGGGGGGGTCTCCAGGTCGTAAGACGCCGTGACGGCGCCCAACCGGATCGTCCCGGTGTATTCTTTTTGCAGGTCCTGCAGGCCGGCGATTTGTTTGGTGGCTTTCCCTGTACAGATCAGGAGCAGGCCCGTGGCGAGCGGGTCCAGGGTCCCGGCATGGCCCACCTTGATTTTCTTCAAGGAAAAAGCGCGGCGGAGCGTCCATTTGATGGCGTTCAGCGCCTGGAATGACGACCATTCGTAGGGCTTGTCGATCAGCAGGACCTGACCGCTTAGGTAGGATTCTTTGCTAAATTCCAATTCAGGCGATTCTTTGGGGTACCGGATTAAACGGCGAACCAGGTTCCCAGCCCGATGGCGAGGAGACCTGCCAGCAGGCAATATACGGCAAAATAGGTTAGTTTGCTGTTGCGGACCAGGCGGATCATCCAGGTGCAGGCCAGCAGGCCCGAGAGGAATGCAGCAGCAAAACCGGCCGCAACTGGCACTGTATTCCCGCTTTGGAACACCAGGCCGCCGTCCAGGAGGTCTTTGGCGATCTTCCCCAGGATCAGGGGGACAACCATCA
Source organism: Robiginitalea sp. (assembly GCA_964226055.1). GTDB lineage: Bacteria > Bacteroidota > Bacteroidia > Flavobacteriales > Flavobacteriaceae > Robiginitalea. The sequence continues at coordinate 2,121 of CAXQQM010000010.1, forward strand.
GGAAGGAAAAACGGGCAGCCTTTGATTTATCGACCCCCAGCAGGACACTGGTGGCGATGGTCGCCCCGCTGCGGGAGATGCCCGGGAGCAGCGCCACGGCCTGGGCCATCCCGATCACGAAGGAATTGAAGAATGAAACCGGTCGTTCCGTGAGGCGGGCCCGGTCTGCCAGGAATAAGAGCAATGCCGTGATCAGGAGCATGCAGCCCACAAAGACGATGTTGCCCCCGAAAAACATCTCGAGTTGTTCTTCCAGGAAGAAACCGATCAGTGCAGCCGGGACCATCGACAGCACAATTTTTGCCGAAAACCGGGTGGCTTCGTTATCCCGGAACTGGAAGAGCCCGCCCAGGATTTCCGCTACGTCCCTGCGATAGACCACCAGGGTACTCAGGGCCGTGGCAAAATGGAGGACCACCGTAAAAAGCAGGCTTTCTTCAGGCAGGGAGTCGTCCCCCAGCAGGGCTTTGCCCAACTCCAGGTGGCCGCTGGAAGAAACGGGGAGGAATTCGGTGAGTCCCTGGATAATCCCGAGCAGGATGGCATCGATGAGCTCCAAGGATCCTAGCTGGATTTTTTCTTGTGGGGGTTCGCGAGAATCGCATAGACCTCTATCCCCAACCCGATCAGGACCAGGGTGGGCGCCAGGCGAATACGCCGGAAGCTGTAGATTTCCGGGTTGAAGACGTTCGGGTCGTCGCTGCCCCCGCCCGACATCAGGATATACCCGAGGGCGATAAAACCGAGGCCCACGGCCATGAGTATGTAGTTGCGCCTTTGGAATATAAACTCCCGTTTCGGCTTCTGGCTTTCCGGGGATTTGTGTTTTTTACTCATGGGGCAAAGGTAATGAACCTAATAATATAAATCATCCGTGCGCAGGTTCAGGAACCGCTGGGTGGCGAAGAACGTACTGATCCCGGCAATGAAGATACCCAGGAGGAAGACCACCCCGAATAGCAACCCGATTTGCGGAAGGTCGTCCAGCAGGCCCAGTTCCGGGAAGTTGCTGTCCAGGTATACCAACAGGCCGTAGAGGGCCAAAAGCGCCAGGCAGGCCCCGACCACCCCGAGCTTCACGCTGGTGGCGATAAACGGCCGGCGGATAAAGGCCTTGGTGGCCCCCACCATTTGCATCGTCTTGATGATAAACCGGCGGGAATAGATCGAAAGCCGGATGGAGGAATTGATCAGCAACACGGCGATCAGCGTAAACACCGCTGAAGCCACCAGGATGCCCAGCCCGATCCGCTGGACGTTTTCACTCAGCAATTCGATAGTGGGCCGGTCGTAGCTCACTTCTTCCACAAAGGATTTTTCCCCGATGACACCGGCGATGGAATCGACCTGTACCGGGGTCACAAACGCGGCGTTCAGCTGGACGTCGATGGAGTTTTTTAAGGGGTTGTACCCGAGGAATTCCATAAAATTCTCGCCGATTTCCTCACTGTGCAGTTCGGCGGCTTCTTCCTTGGATACATAGACGGCCGATTTGGTGTAATCGGCCATTACCAGGCTTTTCTGCAGCTGGTCGATTTCCACCTGCTTGGCGGAATCGCGGAAAAACACGGAAATGGTGATCTGTTCCTTGAAATGGTCGCCGAGTTTCTGGGTATTGAGCACCAGCAACCCGAGGATCCCCAGGAGGAACAACACGAGCCCGATACTCAGGGTCACCGAAAAATAGGAGGATATCAGCTTCCGTTTCTGGTAGCGTTCAAAAGACTTGCTCATAGCGCTTGCTCAATGAAAACCGGCACCGGCGGGCTGTTGCTTTTGCTGGTTTCCGGCAGGTTCCGACCCGGTGCCGGGCCCCGGCCCAATTCACCGTAAAAATAGGAAAGTAAACGGATTCCCCTTATTTTTGCGCAAATTAATAAGCGGGGGTTCCGCCCCGGTTGGTTTACCCTGAGACATGCAGTACAATTTTAAGGAAATCGAGTCCCGGTGGCAGCAATATTGGGCCGATAACCATACATTCCACTCGGAGTTCCCGTCCGACAAGCCCAAATTTTACGCCCTGACGATGTTTCCCTATCCCTCGGGCGCCGGATTGCATGTCGGCCACCCGCTGGGCTACATCGCCTGCGATATCTATGCGCGTTTCAAAAGGCACCAGGGGTACAACGTACTCCAGCCCATGGGGTATGATTCCTTTGGGTTGCCGGCCGAACAGTACGCCATCCAGACCGGCCAGCACCCGGCCATCACCACGGAGGCAAACATCGCCCGTTACCGGGAACAGCTGGATGCCCTGGGATTCTCCTACGACTGGAGCCGCGAGGTGCGGACTTCCAATCCGAGGTACTACCGGTGGACCCAGTGGGTCTTTATGCAGCTATTCGATTCCTGGTACGACCGGGAGGCCGGCAAAGCCCGGCCCATCGAGGAGCTTGTGGATCGCTTTGAATCCGGGGGGAACGCCGCCGTGGATGCGGTATGCGATGCGGACACGCCGGATTTTTCCGCGTCCGACTGGCAGGGTTTTGACCAGGCGGACCAACAGCGCATGCTGTTGAAGTACCGGCTTACCTACCTGGCCGAGGCAGAGGTAAACTGGTGCCCGGAATTGGGGACGGTACTCGCCAATGACGAAGTGGTCAACGGGGTATCCGAACGGGGGGGCTTCCCGGTGGTGCGCAAAAAGATGACCCAGTGGATGATGCGGATTACCGCCTATGCCCAGCGGCTCCTGGACGGGTTGGACGAAATTGACTGGCCCCAGCCCCTCAAGGATGCCCAGACCAACTGGATTGGCCGCTCGGTCGGGGCATCGGTGATTTTCAAGACCGTGCCAAACGCCCACCAGGCCGAATCCTTCGACATCGAGGTGTTTACTACCCGGCCCGATACGATCTTCGGCGCGAGTTTTATGACCCTGGCACCCGAGCACGAACTGGTAGCCCGGATTACCACCCCCGGGCAGCAGGAAGAAGTCCGGGCCTATATCGAGGCCACTTCCCGCCGCTCGGAACGCGACCGCATGGCGGATGTAAAGACGGTGTCCGGGGCTTTTACCGGGGCCTATGCCGCCCACCCCCTCACCGGGGAGCCGGTGCCCGTATGGATCGGGGATTACGTGCTGGCCGGATACGGTACCGGGGCGGTGATGTCGGTGCCCTGCGGGGACCAGAGGGACTACGATTTTGCCAAGCACTTCGGCCTGCCCATTCCGAACATTTTTGAGGGGGTTTCCATTGAGGAAGCGGCATATGAGGAGAAGGACGGGGTGGTGATCGCCCAATCGGATTTTATCAGCGGCCTGGGGCGGGAAGCCGCCACCCGGAAAGTCATCGACGCCCTGGAGGAAAAAGGCCTGGGGAAAGGGACCATCAACTACCGCCTGCGCGACGCGGTATTCAGCCGGCAGCGCTACTGGGGGGAGCCCTTTCCGGTGTACTACGACGCAGACGGGTTGCCCCGCCTGTTGCCGGAACATTGCCTCCCCCTGGAATTGCCCGAAGTAGAGAAATACCTGCCCACGGAAACCGGGGAACCCCCACTGGGGAACGCCACCCGATGGGCTTGGGACACCGAGCGGGAAGCCGTGGTGGAAAATACCCGGATCGACCGCAAAACCGTATTCCCCCTGGAATTAAATACGATGCCCGGCTGGGCGGGAAGTTCCCAGTACTTCAACCGGTATATGGACCCGGGCAATGACCAGGCTTTGGTCTCAGAAGAAGCCATCGGCTACTGGGAGGACGTGGACCTGTACATAGGCGGGAGCGAACACGCCACCGGCCACCTGCTGTACTCCCGGTTCTGGCAAAAATTTATGTACGACCGCGGCTGGGTGCCCAAAGAGGAATACGCCCAAAAACTGATCAACCAGGGGATGATCCTCGGTACCAGTGCCCTGATGTACCGCAAGAGCGGGACGCAGACCTATCTGAGCAAAGGCCTGGCGGAGCAGGAGAATGTGGATGCTATCCGGGTGGATGTCGGCCTGGTCAATGCCTCTGATGAGCTGGACCTGGCTGGGCTGAAAGAATGGCAACCCCAGTATGCGGACGCTGAATTCGTCGGGGAAGACGGGAAATTCTACGTGGCCCGTGACGTCGAGAAAATGTCCAAATCCAAGTACAACGTGGTCAACCCGGACGATATCTGCGAGGAATACGGGGCGGATGCGCTGCGGATGTACGAGATGTTCCTCGGGCCGCTGGAACAATCCAAGCCTTGGAACACAGCGGGCCTGAGCGGGGTGTATGGCTTCCTGAAGAAATTCTGGCGCCTATTCCACCAGGGGCCGGACCGTACCTTTGAGGTATTGGATGACACGCCTGCCGCGGCAGACCTGAAAACGCTGCACAAGACCATCAAAAAGGTGACCGAGGACATCGAGGCCTTCTCCTTCAACACGTCCGTCTCCACATTTATGATATGCGTCAACGAACTAACCGCCAGCAATTGCCGGTCCCGGGCCGTGCTGGAACCGCTGGTGGTGCTCATCGAACCCTACGCGCCCCACATGGCCGAGGAGCTCTGGCATCAATTGGGGCACGGGGAATCCGTCGCCCGGGAGGCCTATCCGGTTTACGAGGAGAAGTACCTGGTGGAGAGCAGTAAGGAATATCCGATTTCCTTCAATGGAAAAATGCGCTTTACCATGGAGCTCCCCCTGGATATGAGCAAGGAGGATATTGAAAAGGCTGTTTTGGCCAACGAAAAAACCCGACAGCAACTCGCGGGCCGGACCCCCAAAAAGGTCATCGTGGTGCCCGGCAAGATTGTTAACATCGTCGGATAGAGGGGACTGTCGTTACTAATATTTAATAATTTACTATGACCCCTAAAAAAAAGGGGGTCATTATAGAAAATAGCTACTTTTTGACAGGCGTACCCCCTTGTTTTGTCGAAAAATCCGTTTGCATTTAATTTTTCTCGCCATCTTTGTCGTATAGCAACCAAACAAGCGACAAATGATTATCGGGATCCCAAAAGAGATTAAGAACAACGAGAGCCGGGTCGGGATGACGCCGGCCGGCGTCATGGAACTGGTCCATAACGGGCATACGGTACACGTGCAATCCGGTGCCGGGACGGGAAGCGGCTTCTCGGACGAAGATTACAAAAAAGTCGGGGCGCATATCCTGGACACCATCGGCCAGGTGTATACCCTGAGCGAGATGATCGTGAAGGTGAAGGAACCCATCCGTGAGGAATACGACATGGTCCAGAAGGGCCAGGTGGTTTTCACCTATTTCCACTTCGCTTCCAGCCAGCGGCTGACCCAGGCGATGATCGACAGCCGGGCCGTTTGTATTGCCTATGAGACCGTCGAAGATCCGGACGGGACACTCCCGCTGCTCACCCCCATGTCCGAGGTGGCCGGGCGGATGGCGATCCAGCAGGGGGCCAAATACCTGGAGAAGCCCAAGAAGGGACGCGGCGTGCTCCTGGGCGGGGTTCCCGGTGTACCTCCGGGGCGCGTGCTCATACTCGGTGCCGGGACCGTTGGAATCCAGGCGGCCAAAATGGCAGCGGGCCTCGGGGCCCACGTGACCATGCTCGATATCAACATGAAACGGCTGCGGTACGTCAACGATGTGATGCCCAGCCATGTGGTGACCGAATATTCCAACGAATTCAACATCCGCAAGCATATCCGGACGCACGACCTGATCGTGGGCGGCGTCCTCCTCAAGGGGGGCCGGGCGCCGAAACTCATCACCCGGGATATGTTGCGCGATATGCGGCCCGGGACGGTTATTGTTGACGTGGCCGTGGACCAGGGAGGCTGCGTGGAGACCACCCGCCCCACCACCCACGAGAACCCGGAATATATCATTGACGACGTGGTGCACTATTGCGTCGCCAATATGCCGGGGGCGGTACCGTACACATCCACCCTGGCGCTGACCAACGTTACCCTCCCCTATGTATTAAGCCTGGCCAACAAGGGCTGGGAGGCCGCCTGTGCCGCCGATGCATCCCTGAAAAAAGGGCTGAATATCGTAGATGGGCAGGTAGTGTATTCGGAAATCAGCGAGGCCTTTGACATGAGTGCCCGCGTCCTGGCCTGACAGTACATTCTGTCAGTTTTAACCCATTTGGGATTGCAATGCGCGGATCCGGCCGGAATGGCCGGATTTTTGCTGTAGAAGTGCTACATTTAATACACTAAAGCTAGAAGACCATGATGGGATATTATATACTGATCGGCGCCATTGCCCTGGTGAGCTGGCTGGTCAGCAACAAACTGAAATCAAAATTCCGCCATTACTCCAAGGTGCACCTGCGCAATGGGATGAGCGGGTCTGAAATCGCAGAAAAGATGCTGGCCGACCACGGCATCCGGGATGTGAAGGTGGTGAGTGCTTCCGGGATGCTCACCGACCACTACAACCCGAGGAACAAGACGGTCAACCTGAGCGAGGGCGTCTATAACCAGCGAAATGCGGCCGCGGCTGCAGTAGCCGCCCACGAATGCGGGCACGCCGTCCAGCATGCCCAGGCCTATGAGTGGCTGACGTTGCGTTCCCGCCTGGTCCCCGTGGTGAGCATCACCTCCGGGCTATCCATGTGGGTGGTATTCGGCGGGTTGATCCTGGGGGCCGCTTCGGGCGCCGGGATGGGCTTTTACATTGCAGTCGCAGGCCTGATCATGATGGGCCTGGCCACCTTGTTCAGCTTTATCACCCTCCCCGTGGAATACGACGCCAGCAACCGGGCACTTGCCTGGCTGAAACAGAAAAACATCGTCACCCCCGACGAGTACAAAGGATCTGAGGACGCCCTTAAATGGGCGGCGCGAACCTACCTGGTCGCGGCCATCGGTTCCCTGGCCTCCCTGGTTTACTGGGGGTTGCAGGTATTTGGCGGAAGGGATTAAAGATCTACGGGTCAGATACTGATCTGCCGGTCGATTTGCTGATCCAGCGAAATGAAGGTCTCCGTCCGGGACACCCCTTCAATTTGCTGGATTTTTTTGTTCAGCAGGTGCATGAGGTGTTCGTTGTCCCGGCAAAGCACCTTGATCAGGATCGACCAGTTTCCGGTGGTGTAGTGGCATTCGAGTACCTCCGGGATTTTTTCGAGCTCTCGGACGGCATAAGGGTTGCTCATGGCCTTGTCCAGGAAAATGCCGATATAGGCCATGGTGGTATAGCCCAGCACCCGGGGGTTAATGACGAATTTGGAACCGGTTAGTAGCCCGGATTTTTCGAGTTTCCGCAGTCGTTGGTGGATGGCGGCACCCGAAATCCCGATATTCCGGGCAATTTCGAGAATGGGTTTCCGGGCATCCTCCATCAGGTATCTCAGGATTTTCTTGTCGATCCCGTCGATATGCAGGTTCCCATTGGTAGATTTCATGCGCCTACAGGTGTTGGAACCTTAAATATACCATAATTATGCAGAGTGCATGAGCGCAACTGCATCGGGTACGGCGCCCAAACTCAGCTCGCTACCGAATCCGGATTGTATCCCAAATAAGGGACTTCGTACTCCCGGAACGCAATCCCATTGGCCGCCAGTTCTGCGAGCACGGGCTCGTATATGCCGGGGTCTTTCGGGATCTGTACCCCGGGGGTATCGTAGGTGCCCTCCAGGATCAGCAGCGTGGCCATTGCCACGGGTAACCCGACGGTCTTGGACATGGCTGTCAGCCGTTTGTTTTCCCCGAGCACCACCATATTGGAGTCGAGTTGGTGCTTCCCGCCGTCCAGCTCGTAGCCGAATTTATGGTACATGACGATCATATCCCGGTCGTCGGGTCCCAGCGTCCAGCTGGTCTCCAGGATTTCCTGCAGGATCTGGGCCGGCGTTGCATTCTCCAGGGTGATGGCCCGATCCCGGTCAAAGAGGTGGATCTCCAGCAATTTTCCCCAGATGATATCGTCCTGGTCGATTTTCAGGTAGTGCCTGAGTTTGAGTTCGACGGAATCTGTGGGGGAATAGGGGAGGAAAAGGTTGGTGAAATCCCGGTAAGACATCCCACGCGAATTTTCGATCCGGTAACTGTCGTCGGTCATGCCGAGTTGCACAAAGATGTTCCAGGCGCGGGAAAACCCCACACGCCGCATGGTCCCCCGGTAGAGCGTCAGGGCATCCTGCAGGCCGTAGTCTTCCCGGTAACTGAGGGAATCCCGGTTCGCGTAGGCCTCGAATGTCCCGTACCCTTCGATTTCCAGGAATTCGGTTCGCCTGAAAAGTTTGTGGTAAGGGATATACTTATAGGTGCCTTCCTGCTTGAATTTGGCTGCTCCCCCCTGTCCGGCTACCACGACATTCCGGGGGTTCCAGGTAAACTTGTAATTCCAGAGGTTCGTGTCGCTCTGGGGGGAGACCAACCCGCCGGTAAAGGATTCAAACAGGAGGATTTTGCCCCCCTGGGATTTGATCCGGTCGATCACCTGCATGGCGCTCATGTGGTCGATGCCGGGGTCCAGGCCAATCTCATTCATAAAAACGAGGCCTTTTTCGCGGACTTCCTCATCCAGTTTCCGCATCTCCGGGCTGATATACGAGGCGGTAACCAGGTGCTTCCCAAATTCCAGGCAATCCCGGGCAATGTCGATATGCAGGGCGGCCGGAAGCATGGAAATGACGATGTCCGATGAGCCAACCGCATTTCGGCGCGCCTCTGCCTGGGCAATGTCCAGGGGGATCACTTCGGTCCGGGGGTGGTCGCTGACCACTTGGGGGAGCTGTCCGGGGTGTTTGTCGGCAATCACCAGCCGGAGGTCTTTTTCGTCTGACTTTTCGAGGAGGTAATGCAGCAGGTAGGATGAGGATTTACCTGCCCCAACCACCAGGATTTGCTTTGACATAAGAAACTGTTTGGCGTTTGAGAAATACGAAGGTATCAAATTGTTACATTTGTAAAAAAATAGCGAGATATAGTTGTGAACAAAACAATTCTTATGACCGCTGCAGCCCTGGGACTCACCGGCGTGGCCCTGGGCGCCCTGGGGGCACACGCACTCCGGGAGCAACTGGAACCCGCTGCCCTGGAGAGTTTTCAGACCGGCGTCCGCTACCAGATGTACCATGCCCTCTTCCTCTTGTTTCTCGGGGTGGAACGCACCCTGGGGGAACGGACGCGAATTTGGCTTTTCCGGTTGGTCCTGGCGGGCACCTTGTGTTTTTCTTTTTCAATCTACCTGCTGAGTACCTCGGGTATCTCCGGATGGGATTTCAGTCCTATCGGCTGGGTTACCCCGGTCGGGGGCCTTTTACTCCTGACTGCCTGGGGATTACTGCTTTACCGAGTTTTCCGGTTAACCGGCAGATAAGTTTTCCGCCTTCCGCCAGGCACCTTACATTTGCAAAGAATTAAACGAACATAAATTCAATTTCTATGAGTACATCCACTTCGCGGACGAAATCGATTTCGTTGAAAGCGTACGGAATTACTTCAGACACGGTACATTATCAATTATCGGCAGACGAATTGCATCGCATCACCATTGAGAAAGGAATGGGACGGGAAGCGGATTCCGGCGCGCTTGCAGTGGAAACGGGCGAGTTTACGGGGCGATCCCCCAAAGACCGCTTTATAGTAAAAGACGACATCACCGAGGACCGTGTTTGGTGGGGAAATATCAACATCCCGTTTGAACCGGAGGCATTTGACCGGCTCTACGACAAAGTGGTCGGCTACCTGAGCGATCGGGAGGTCTATGTCCGGGATTGTTTTGCCTGCGCGGACCCCGAATATCGCATGGGCATCCGCGTAGTCAATGAGTACCCGTGGTCGAACCTCTTCGTATATAATATGTTTATCCGCCCAGAAGAAAGGGAACTCAAAAGGTTTGACCCGGAGTGGACCGTGATCAATGCACCCGGGTTTATGGCCGACCCGGAAGTGGATGGGACGCGCCAACACAATTTTGCCATCCTGAACTTCAGCCGGAAGGTAGCGCTGATCGGAGGGACGGGTTACACAGGGGAAATCAAAAAAGGGATCTTTTCGGCCTTGAATTTCATCCTCCCGGTATTCCGGGATACGCTGCCCATGCACTGCTCGGCCAATGTGGGGGAATCCGGGGAGACCGCGATCTTTTTTGGCCTGTCCGGCACGGGTAAAACCACCCTATCCACAGATCCCACCCGGAAACTCATCGGGGACGACGAACACGGCTGGACCCCGGACAACAAAATATTCAACTTCGAGGGAGGGTGCTATGCAAAAGTCATCAACCTTTCCTCCGAGAGCGAACCCGAAATCTACCGGGCGATCCGGAAAGGGGCTATCCTGGAGAACGTCCGGCTCGACCAGGACGGCGTGGTGGACTATTCGGACACGAGCATTACCCAGAATACCCGGGTGAGCTACCCGATCCACCACATCGAGAACCGGCAGGAACCCTCCGTGGGGGAAAATCCGCGGCACATCTTTTTCCTGACAGCCGATGCCTTTGGGGTAATCCCGCCCATTTCCCGGCTGACGCCGGCCCAGGCCGCCTATCACTTTATATCCGGTTACACGGCCAAGGTGGCGGGTACCGAAGCGGGTGTGGACGAACCGGTCCCCTCGTTTTCAGCCTGTTTTGGGGCACCTTTTATGCCGCTGCACCCGACGGTGTATGCGGAGATGCTCAGCCGGAAGATGCAGGAGGCCGGCACGAATGTCTGGTTGGTGAATACGGGCTGGACAGGCGGGCCCTATGGCGTCGGGACGCGGATGAAGCTCAAGTATACCCGGGCGATGATCCACGCGGCCCTGAGCGGCCAGTTGGGGCTGTACACCTACGATACGTACCACATCCACTCTGTGTTCGGGGTGGCCCAGCCGCGCAAATGCCCGGGGGTGCCCACGGAGGTCCTGAGTCCGCGCGCCACCTGGAATGACGATGAGGCCTATTACACGATGGCCTTCAAGCTTACCAATGCCTTCCGGGAAAACTTCAAGAAATTCGAGGAGTACGCCACGGAGGAAATCCGCCGGGGCGGGCCGCAGCGATACGCGTTTTAACCAGGCTTATTTCTTGTTGACGTCGTTGATGTATTTCTGAAGGGCCATCGTCATGGACGGGGTTTCAGGAGTCGGGGCCTTGATGTCGATACGGAGCCCTGCGTCCGTGGCGGCGTTGATGGTGGAGTTGCCGAAAACGGCGATCCGGGTGTTGTTCTGTTCAAAGTCCGGGAAGTTCTTCAACAGGGATTCGATGCCCGATGGGCTGAAGAAAACCAGGATATCGTAGTAGACATTCCTCAGGTCGGACAGGTCGCTGATCACGGTCCGGTAAAAGATGCCGCGGGTCCATTTGATCCCGGCCTGGTCCAGAGTTTCGGGCACCTGGGGCTTGAGTACATCCGAAGAGGGCAGCAGGTACACCTCGTCCTTGTATTTTTTGAATAGCGGGAGCAGGTCCACGAAATTGCGCTTCCCGACGTAGATTTTACGCTTGCGGTAGACTACGTATTTCTGAAGGTAGTAAGCAACGGCTTCGGACTGGCAGAAGTACTTCATGGTGTCCGGCACCTTAAAGCGCATTTCCTCGGCGATGCGGAAAAAATGGTCAACGGAATTCCGGCTGGTCAGGATAATGGCCGAATACTTGGAGATATCGATCTTTTGCTGTCGTACAGCCTTGGCATCCACCCCTTCCACGTGGATAAAAGGCCTGAAATCTACTTTAACTTTTTCCTTTTCGATGAGCCTGGAATACGGGCTGTTCTCCATTTTTGGTTCCGGTTGTGACACCAGAATCGTCTTTACCTTCATAGAATCAAGCTTTTAACAATCCTGAAATGATCAGAAAGGGAGCAATTTCAAGTGCGCAAAGGTACAAAATAAAATAGAAAAACTGCGATGCGATTTCCTTTTGATGAATTTTCAGCACGGAGATCCAGCCGATGCCGTTGATGGTGATTAACAGGAATAATCCGATGCCCGCAACTACCTGCGACTGGGGGATCAGGTAGGTCAGCAACAGGTTGGCGGCAAAGAGTACCAGGGCGCTGTAATTCAGGTAGCTCAGCTTGCTGAAAACCATGGATGCCGCCAGGCGCTCTGCCTCAAACAGGTAGCCAGCCAGGAGTTGCGCCCCGATTTTAAGGAGTGTAAAAACCAGGAGGCCCCCGAGGATCACCGGGAAGATGAACCGGGTACCCCACCGCATATCCCCGTCGAATGCCAACCCGGCCAGGTAGAAAAACAAGGCCAGGTTCAGGAGCTGGAATACGCACATTGCGATGTGGAAGCCGCTTAGCAAGCGCCCCTTTTTGTTGTAGAGCACCACGTACTTGTTGTTAAAGGGCAGGATGATGAAATTCTCGAACCGGCTGTAGAACATCCCCCGGGCAAATACCAGGGCCAACAGCCCGAGGAGGAGCAGGGCGGTGATCCAGTCATTCGAGGCGATATACCGTTCGACAGGTTCCATCAGTGATCGATTTTCTGGCTGTTCCCATTGAGCCCGAATACCAGGCTACGCACCCCGGTAACCGCGCGGATGTATGCCGGTGCTTCGCCTTTGTACTCCGGGTAACGGAACCGGAAGGCGACACTGTCTGCCGGGGCGAGTTCCTCCGGGAGGCTGCCGGGCTCCTGGGGCCGTACCCCGACGATGGACTGGGTTTCCTTATAGGGATCCAGCAGGGCGATCCCGAATTTAAGTTCAGCCAGGGGAACCGGCTGATCGTATGGGTTATATAGCCAGAAAGTTCCTGTGTCCCCCGGGGGATACACGTTTTCGGGCTGTGTCCCTGCCTCGAGTTTGCGGTAAGAGGTAAACGGGTCCAGGAAGCTGCCGTATTTCTTTTCGCCCGCCTGGTCGATGAAATAATGCGGGGTCTCCCGGTCGATTACCCGGATGAAAAAGACCCGCCTGCCCTGCATACGGGCTTCAGAATCGTCGATGGAATATTGGTTTTTCCGGTAGTAGGCATTGTTCAGGCTGAAGGCCATATCCCCGGAGTAAAAACGGTACATGGAAGCCTGGCGGTAGGAATTTTCGAAGACCACCGGGCTCCCTTGGGCCACTTCCTGCAGGCTGGCGACCCAGGCCTTGTTCCCATGGGCTTCAAACGGCACCGGGAACAGGGGTTCATAGGCCAGGCCGATGCGGAGGAAGAGCAGCACGGCGATGTTGGCGATAGCGGCCCGCGTCACCCATTTGCCTGTGGCCGGATGCGTCAGCAGGGTTTCCCCGACCAGGACGGCCATCGGGATGCAGGCGGCGATGAGCCACTGGGTTTGTATACGCCGCTGGAAACTGGAGAGGAGGAAAAACAGGAAGATCCCCCAGGCCACGAATTTCAGGGAGCGCCGAAACGCATCCGTGGGGCGGTAGTTCCAGAGGCTGCGGTATGCCCAGGGAAAGGTCAGGCCGAACAGGGCGATGAGGTTCAAAAAATACCCCGCGGTAAATTTCGAGAAGCTATACGGTTGGTTGGGCCGCTCGAAAAGGTGGTAGCGAACCGAGACGAATTCCTGCTCATAGAGCCAGTAGAGGTGCGGGAAGTAGGCCAGCAGGGAAACTGCCAGGGCGAGCCAGGCGTACCCGGACCGCAGGAGTTTCAGGTTGGACAGCAGGACAAAGATGATCACCAGGGCCGCGTGGTACTTGCTGTACATCAGGGCGGCCATCACGAGCCCCAGGCCAAAGGCGGGCAGCAGCCCCGGCCTCTTCAGGAAATACCGGGCGGCCAGCAGGAAGAGTGCCGTAAAAAAGAGCAGGGGGGTGTCCGGCAGGCTCAGGAAGCCGTAGGCGTGCAGCAGCGTGATGGAAAACAACCAAAGGAGGATCCTGGAGGTGTTTTCGCGTTTCCCGGGGGCTTCGATGAGGCGCCAGAGGAGGAGCAGGGTCCCGATACCCATCAGGACGCTGACCACGCGTACACCCAATTCCCCGGGGATCAGGCTGCTTCCCAGACCAATCATCCATGCCACCATGGGCGGGTGGTCGAAATACCCCCAGGAGATATTTTGGGCATAGTACCAGTAATAGGCCTCGTCATAGAGCAATTCGGTAAAAGCGGCCTGTACCAGGTTGAGGAGGAGCAGACACCCGAGAAAAGCCGGTACTAGCCTGGGAATCGTTTGGTTCATCGGCATGGAGGTTGGGCCAAAGTTACAAAATAAGGGCAACGGCCCCGGCGGGCCGGACCCACAAAATTCCTGCCGGCCTGTCTCCGCGCTTTTAAAATTGGTATTTTTGCCCAAAACCCGGGATTCCATGACTGACGGGCTGGTGATTATCCCCACCTACAACGAAATTGAAAATGTCGAAGCGATCGTCCGGGCCGTTTTCGGTCTGCCGAAGCCCTACGATGTGCTGATTGTAGACGATGCCTCCCCGGACGGTACGGCCGATAAAGTCCGGGAGATGCAATCGGAATTCCCGGGGCGTTTGCACCTGGAGGAACGGCAGGGGAAAACAGGCCTGGGAACGGCCTATATCCACGGATTTAAATGGGCACTCAAGAGGGACTACTCCTATATTTTTGAAATGGACGCGGATTTTTCACACCGTCCCGGAGACCTGCCCCGGCTGCACCGGGCCTGCCTGGACGGGGCGGATATGGCCATTGGCTCCCGGTATAAAAAGGGGGTGAATGTGGTGAACTGGCCGCTCCACCGGGTGCTGCTTTCTTACGGGGCCTCCTTTTACGTCAAGTTGATCACCGGGATGAAGGTGGACGATCCCACGGCGGGTTTTATCTGCTACCACCGCCGGGTGCTCGAGGCCATCGACCTGGACCAGGTGCGTTTTGTCGGATACGCCTTCCAGATCGAGATGAAGTTCCGCGCATACCTGCGGAAGTTCCAGATCCAGGAAGTGTCCATCGTGTTTACAGACCGGGAGCACGGGCAGTCCAAAATGAGTAAGACCATCGTATGGGAAGCCGTGTTCGGCGTGATCAGCATGAAGGTCCGGAGCCTGTTTAAAAAGAACGGATTTTAGATGAAGAAATACCTCCTTACCAATGTCCGCATGGTCAATGAAGGCCGGATCACCGAGGGTGATATGCTGATCCACGGACCCTATATCGAGCGCATCGGCCCGCAGATAACAGCCGGGGGTGCAACCATCCTCGACATGCGCGGGGCCTGGCTGTTGCCCGGCCTGATCGACGACCAGGTGCATTTCCGCGAGCCTGGCCTGACCCATAAAGGGGACATCGCCTCGGAGAGCCGCGCCGCGGTTGCCGGGGGGATCACTTCCTTTATGGAACAGCCCAATACCGTTCCCCAGACAACCACCCTGGAAAAACTCGAGGAGAAGTTTGCCATGGCAGCGGACTCCTCCCATGCCAATTACAGCTTCCTCTTTGGGGGTACGAATGACAACCTGGAGGAACTCAAGCGGCTCGACCCGAAAAGCTGCTCGGGCGTCAAATTATTCCTGGGGTCCTCCACCGGGAACATGCTTGTGGACGATGAAAAAGTGCTGGAGCAAATCTTTCGCAATACGGACATGGTCATTTCCGCACATTGCGAGGACGAAGAGACAATCCGCAGGAACCTCGCCTATTACAAGGAACAGTACGGGGACGACATACCCGTGGAACTCCACCCGATTATCCGCAGTGAGGAGGCCTGCTACATCTCCTCCTCCCGGGCGATTGAACTCGCGAGGAAAACCGGGGCCCGCCTGCACGTCTTCCACCTGTCCACGGGTCGGGAAACCGACCTGTTCCGCAACGACATCCCGCTCTCCGAAAAACGGATCACGGCCGAGGTGTGCATCCATCACCTTTGGTTTTCCTCCGAAGACTACCGGGACAAGGGCACCCTGATCAAATGGAACCCCGCGGTCAAAACGGCCGGCGACCGCTCCCGGCTGTGGGAAGCCCTCCTGGACGACCGCATCGATATCATTGCCACGGACCACGCGCCCCATACGCTGGAAGAAAAGAAAAACCCCTATACCTCCGCCCCTTCCGGGGGGCCGCTGGTACAACACGCCCTGCCGGCCCTGATGGAGAAAGTCCTGGACGGGGTTATTGGGATCGAAAAGGTAGTGGAGAAAATGTGCCACAACCCCGCCATCCTGTTTGACATCGACCGCAGGGGCTACCTGCGCGAAGGGTATTACGCCGACCTGGTTGCTGTAGCCGAAGACGAACCCTGGCGGGTGGGCCCGGCCAATATCCTGTACAAATGCGGCTGGTCGCCCTTTGAAGGGCAGCCATTCCGGACACGCGTCCGATATACCTTTGTAAACGGCCACCCGGCCTATGAACTCGGCAGGGTCTCTGAAAAACGAAACGCAAAAAGGCTTACATTCAACCGATGATGCGCTACCTGCTTCCGATCCTGCTGATCTTTTTACTGCCCGGGTGCAGACAGGAACTCGTTGAGAAACCCGACAACCTGATCCCGCCGGAGCGCATGAGCGCCATCCTCTATGACCTGGCTATCATGGAAGCCATCGACGGGACCTACCGGGGCACCCTGGATCGCAACGGGATCGAGCCTGTTTCCTGGGTTTACGAAAAACACGGGGTGGACAGCCTGCAGTTTGCGAAAAGTGATTTTTACTACGCCTCCCGGCCCGCGACCTATGAACGCATCTATCAGGAGGTGGCCGACCGCCTGTCCCGGGAGCGCGACAGCATCGGGGAGGTAATCCGGAAGGGCAATGAGGCGGGCAGGGAAGCCGTTACCGGCAAAACCGCAAACGATTCCCTTTAACGATTGGCAGTTTCGCGGTAATGCCTGCCGCAAACCTCCAGGATACCTTCGAGGTTTGTAAACTGAAATCCATCAAGCGTTTCCAGGATTTTCCCGTTGTCGAACTGCTTCGGGTTCTTAAGTGAGCGGATTTGTGCCCCGGTGAGTTTCCGTTGGCGTCCGGTAATACGTGAGACCAGCCAATCCAGCGGCCGCAGGAGCGCAAGTTGCCAGTATTTCAGGGGTTTCTCAGGGGCCCGGACATTGAGTACGCTCGCAATCTGACCCAGGATGGCTTTATAGGAATGGTTTTCTCCCACCAGTATGAACCGGTTGTTGAAGTGCCGGCCGTCCATGAGCGCTACCATGGCGCGGACCACATCTCCGACCCCTACAAAGCCCGTACCCCCGGGGGGGTAGAATCGCAGTCCGTTCGATACCGAAGAAAACAAACGCCCGCTGCCTGAGTCGTAGGATCCGGGGCCCAGGATCACCCCGGGGTTGACAATGGCAACCTCCAGGCCTTCCTGTCCGCCCCGCCAGGCTTCCATTTCCGCCAGGTATTTACTGGTTGCGTAGACGTTGGTCCGCTGGGGGTCCCAGGGGTCTTCCTCCGTACTGGCACCCACCCTGCCACCGATGGTGGCGATGGAGCTGACGTGGCATAGCTGCTTGATGCCGAGAGCCAGGCAGCTGTTTACCACATTGCGGGTCCCTTCAAAATTGGTTTTCAGCAGGTGGCCCCGATCAGACGGGTCGAAGGAAATCAGGCCGGCACAGTGGTAGACCCGATCCGCCCCGTCCAGGGCTGCTTCCAGGGCAGGCAGGTCCGAGAGTTCCGCTTCCACCCATTGGATGTCTTCCCAGGCCGTGGCCAGTTCCGGGCTGTGCCAGGCAAACAGCCTGCGTACCCGCTGCAGGTCGCTGCCGGCCCGGTGGATGGCCCGTACCGTGCGCCCGGTACGGATCAATTCCATCAGCAAATGACTCCCCACCAGACCCGTTCCGCCTGTCACTAAATCCATGTGCCTAAATTAGGGAATCTGCCCCGATATATCCGTTGATGCGTAACCGGAGCGCCCTGTTTTAACTATATTTGCTCCGAAAATTCAGGTACATGGCGACGAACTTTGTAAAGGAATTGGAATGGCGCGGGATGCTTCACGATGTGATGCCGGGTACGGAAGAACATTTGCTTTCCGGCATACAGGCGGCCTATGTCGGGATCGACCCTACCGCGGACTCCCTGCATATCGGGCACCTGGTCGGGGTGATGATGCTCCGGCATTTCCAGATGGCCGGCCACAAGCCGATTGGTTTGGTGGGGGGAGCTACCGGGATGATCGGGGATCCCTCCGGGAAATCCGCCGAGCGGAACCTGCTGGACGAAACCACCCTGCGGATGAACCAGGAAGCTATCAAGATGCAGCTTTCCCGGTTCCTGGACTTTGAAAGCGATGCGGAAAACGCTGCGGTGCTGGTGAACAATTATGACTGGATGAAGGATATTTCGTTCCTGGATTTCATCCGGGACGTGGGCAAGCACATCACGGTGAACTACATGATGGCCAAGGATTCCGTCAGGAAACGCGTCTCGGACGAATCCGGCGAGGGCATGTCTTTTACGGAATTCACCTACCAACTCGTCCAGGGGTACGATTTCTTGCACCTGTACCGGAAATACAATTGCACGCTGCAGATGGGGGGCAGCGACCAGTGGGGGAATATCACCACAGGGACTGAACTGATCCGCCGTATCGACGGGGGGAAAGGGTATGCCCTGACCTGTCCGCTGATCACCAAGGCCGACGGGACAAAATTCGGGAAGACCGAATCCGGGAATGTTTGGCTGGACGCGCACAGGACGAGCCCTTATAAGTTCTACCAGTACTGGTTGAACACCTCGGATGAGGATGCCGAAAAATACATCAAGATTTTTACCTTCCTCAGCCGGGAGGAGATCGAAGGGTTGGTTGCGGATCACCGGGAGGCCCCTCACAAAAGGGAGTTGCAACGACGCCTGGCCGAGGAACTCACCACCATGGTCCATTCCCGCCAGGACCTGGAAAACGCTGAGGCGGCCAGTTCCATCCTCTTTGGCAAGTCCACCGCAGAGGCGCTTCGCTCCCTGGGGGAGGAAACGTTTATGGAGGTATTCGAAGGGGTACCACAATGCCATTTGCCTATCGGCGATATTGAATCGGGCCTCGATATGGTGGCCGCCCTCTCGGCCCGAACGGGATTCCTCAAGTCCAACGGGGAGGCGCTGCGGGAACTCAAACAAAACGCTATCTCGGTCAATAAGGTCAAGGTAGACGACTCCTACACAATTACCGGGAATGACCTGATCAGCGGGAAATTTGTTTTGCTCCAGCGGGGCAAGAAGAATTACTTTGTACTTGTAGCCGATACGGATTAAGCCGCTTACCGGCCGACGACGAGCAGGTTACAGCCCCGGATATCCGAGTGGTCGAACCGGCCCAGCACTTCAAACCCCCCATTTTCGGGGAGCCGCTTGCCCAGGTCCTGGGTGGCGATGAACGAACAGGAATACCAGTTGGCCAGGTCGATTATATTGATCCCCCCGGTTTTCCCGTCGGAAACCGGGCTTAACGGGTCTTCTGTATCCCGTATGCGCACCTGCATCCAGGGTGGGCACCGGAAGGCGCCCCGACCGGAAGAATAGGCCTGGGAGAGCAATTCGGTCATGCCGTATTCAGAGTGGATTTGCTCAAGGCCCTGGCCCCGGCAGAGGCGCCCGTGCAATTCCTGCCGGATCAATTCCTTTCGACGACCCTTCATACCCCCGGTCTCCATGACCGTGGTCCGGGAGAGTACCATCGGATGCGATTCAGCCAGGTCGAGCAGGGCAAAGGAGACCCCGATCAACAGCACCCGGGGGTGTTCCCGGTCCGCTGCCCGGATCCGGGCGGCAATTTCGTCTGCGTCCCCACCCAAAAAGCCACTGCCTTCCCGGGCCCCGGCCCGGATCAAACCTTCTACCATGTATATCAGGGACGATCCCGGGCGATCCCGATACGAAGGCAGCAGGGCCAGGATACACCAATCGGATACGGGGCCGTAGAAATTTTCAGATCGGAAGAGCGTCGTGTA
>CAXQQM010000011.1:0-3786 GCA_964226055.1 Robiginitalea sp.
GTGCGCACCAATGTGGTTCGAAGATTGATTTCGATCCCTTCACCTTCTGAAGTACCAATAATCACACAATCGCCTACCTTGAAGGGGCGATCCAATAGGACCGTGATGGCTCCAAAGAAGTTGGAAATAGTGTCTTTCGCAGCCAAGGCGAATGCTAACCCTGAGCGCCAGTACGGAGGACACCTCTGGGAAACAAGCGGCGGGAAAAGAACCGTCCGGGAGGGCAGAAGCCGCCGCGGCATTTGTGGAGCAGGGTGAGAAAACAGCCCGTCCGGCCGCTGCACCGGTTTCACACGGAGATCGTTTTTATTCCCCCCTGGTGCGGAATATGGCCCGGGAGGAAGGAATTGACCAGGAAGAACTCGACCGCATCCCCGGCACCGGAAAAGAAGGCCGGGTAACCAAAAGCGATATGCTCGCCTACCTCGGGTCCCGCGGCCGGGGAGGGGATTCCCGGCCTGAGCAGGCAACCAGTGGGCAGGAAGCACCCAGGTCCACCGGGCCGGCACCGGCCGCAAACGCCGAAAAAGAACAGGCCGCCCAGCCTGCTACCGCAGCCGCGGCGGGTTCCCCCGTTTCGATTGCCGATGGGGATGAGGTCATCCCGATGAGCCGGATGGGGAAACTGATCGCCAAACACATGGCCGAAAGCGTATCGACCTCGGCCCACGTCCAGAGTTTTGTGGAAGTGGACGTGACCCGCATTGTCGAATGGCGGGATCGCGTCAAGGCGGATTTTGAGAAGCGGGAAGGGGAGAAGCTGACCTTTACCCCGATCTTTATGGAGGCCGTTGCCAAGGCGCTGAAAAAATTCCCCATGATGAATATCTCCGTGGACGGCGACCGGGTAATCAAGAAGAAACAGATCAACCTGGGCATGGCGGCTGCCCTGCCGGATGGTAACCTGATCGTCCCGGTAATCCGGAATGCGGACCAACTCAACCTGGTAGGCATGGCCCGTGCGGTCAACGACCTGGCCACCCGCGCCCGGAACAACGCCCTGAAGCCCGATGAAGTCCGGGACGGCACCTATACGGTAACCAATGTCGGTTCTTTTGGCAGCGTATTTGGTACGCCGATCATCAACCAGCCCCAGGTGGGCATCCTGGCCCTGGGGGCCATCCGGAAGGTCCCTGCGGTCATCGAGACGCCTTCGGGGGATTTCATCGGCATCCGCTCCAAGATGTTCCTTTCCCACAGCTACGACCACCGCGTGGTCAACGGTGCCCTGGGAGGTTTGTTCGTCAAGGCGGTAGCTGATTACCTGGAGGCCTGGGATACGGATCGGGACGTATGATCCTGAAGCACACATAAAGCACTGACGCATACAATAAACCGCTTTGCGGACAATGAATTTTATAATACCTGTGAACCCCCTGTATTTTCCCGGCAAAGACAGGCCCGACCTAATCCATTAGCATGAAACTGAACCTGAGTAAGCCCATTTGTTTTTTTGACCTGGAGACAACGGGGACCAATATCGCAACTGACCGGATCGTGGAGCTCGCCATCCTGAAGGTATTCCCCAACGGGAACAAGGAAAGCAAAACCTGGCTGGTCAACCCCGGGGTGCCGATCCCCGAGGAGGCATCTGCCATCCACGGCATCACGGACGAAAAGGTGGCTGGCGAGCCCACCTTCCGGGAACTCGCCCGGGAGGTTTACCAGATGATCCAGGGGTGTGACCTGGCCGGATTCAATTCGAACCGTTTCGATATCCCCCTACTGGCGGAGGAACTCCTCCGGGCCGGGGTGGATTTTGATATGAAAAACGCCGTTTTCGTGGACGTGCAGACTATTTTCCACAAAATGGAAAAGCGGACCCTGGCAGCCGCCTACCAATTTTATTGCGGCAAGGAACTCACCGATGCCCACAGCGCTACCGCGGATACCCAGGCTACCTACGAGGTACTGCTTTCACAGCTCGATCGCTACCCGGAACTGACCAACAACGTGCAGGAACTGGCGGCATTTTCCACGCACAATGACACCGTGGATTTTGCCGGGTTTATCCGCCGGGATGAAAACGGGGAGGAGGTTTTCGGGTTTGGCAAGCACAAGGGGCGGAGCGTCCACGAGGTACTGGAGCAGGAACCCGGGTATTTCGGGTGGATGCTCAATGCCGACTTCCCGTTGTACACCAAGAAAGTACTCACCCAGATCAAACTCAGCAAGCTCAACAACAAACTCGGATAACCACAGGGCTCCTGCCCCTGCTGCCTACCCCGACTAATTCCTGAAATACGGACTGAACCATGAAACTCATCTGCGTGGGGCGCAACTATGCCGCCCATATCGAGGAACTCAAGAACCAGCGCCCGGCTTCTCCCGTGCTCTTTATCAAACCGGACTCTGCCATCCTGCCCCGGGAACAGGATTTCTATATCCCGGAGTTTACCCGGGAGGTCCATTACGAGTTGGAATTGCTGGTGCGAATCGACAAAGTGGGCAAGCACATTGCGCCGGAATTTGCACCCGGGTACTACAGCCAGCTGAGCGTCGGCCTGGACCTGACCGCCCGGGACGTACAGCAATCCCTCAAGGAACAGGGCCTGCCCTGGGAAAAGGCCAAAGGATTCGATGGGTCGGCGGTTATCGGGCAGTGGGTCCCCAAATCCCGATTCTCCGATAAAGAATATCTGGAATTTACCCTTGAGTGCAACGGGCAGGTGGTCCAGCGCGGGGATACGCGTCATATGCTCTGGCAAACGGACGAACTCATCGCCTATATATCCACCTTTTTTACCCTGAAAAAAGGCGATATAATTTTTACCGGTACGCCGGCCGGTGTTGGACAGGTACAGCCAAATGATTACCTTGCCGGCAAGTTGGAAGGGAAGGAGCTTTTCTCCGTAAATGTGAAGTGATGATCTACAATCTCGACAAAATCAATGAAATGGCCGATGGGGATACCGATTTCGTACTATCGGTGGTCTCGGTGTTCCTGGAAGAAGTGCCGGTCGATCTCAGGGATTTGGAAAGCGCCATTGCCGCATCGAATTACGACCAGGTATACAAACTGGCCCATAAAATCAAGCCCAACGTGGACCTGCTGGGAATGGAACAGACCCGCGCGATTGCTTTGGAAATAGAAACCCTGGGCAAAAGCGAGAGCAATATGGAGACCATTCGCGAGCGTTTCCCGGTATTGAAGCGGGACGTGGAACAGGTGATCGGGGAGCTCAGGAATGACTTTGACGTCTGATGTACGCCGAGATCCTGACGATAGGCGATGAAATCCTCATCGGACAGATCGTAGATACCAATTCGGCATTTATCGCCGCCGAACTTCACCGGATCGGCGTGGCCGTATACCAGATTTCCTCCGTCCAGGATCATCGCGAACACATCCTGACCGCCCTGGAAGAGGCGGAGTCCCGGGCGGACATTGTCATAATCACCGGGGGGCTGGGCCCTACCAAGGATGACATTACCAAGCACACACTTTGCGAGTACACCGGGGACCGCCTCCGGGAAGACAAAGAGGTACTCCGCCATATCGAATACCTGTTCAGTAACTACATTTCGACGCCCATATCCGACCTGAATCGCAAACAGGCCCTGGTGCCGTCACGGGCCGATGTGCTGCACAATGCGCACGGCACGGCCCCGGGCATGTGGTTGAAAGGCCGCCGTGGCGTACTGGTTTCCCTGCCGGGGGTCCCGTTTGAAATGAAGGCCCTGTTTACGGAACACGTGATCCCGCGAATCATCGCCAGCTACGACCGACCGGTATTGCTGCACCATACACTGATCACCTACGGCCTGGGGGAAAGCGCTATTGCC
>CAXQQM010000012.1:0-8497 GCA_964226055.1 Robiginitalea sp.
GAAGAGAACCAGAAGCGGGCGCTGGAACTGCAGGGCTTTGAAAGGAATATCGGCGAAGCGCAACAAGCTGCGCAGCAGGAGCTGGCTAAGAAGCAACAGGAACTGTTCGACCCGATTTCCAAGAAAGCCAAGGCTGCCATCGAAAAGGTAGCTGCGGCCCAGGGCTTCCAGTACGTTCTGGATTCCAGCCCGGGATCCGGGGTCATTGTGGCCACCGGCAAGGACCTGCTGAGCGACGTAAAACAGGAGCTCGGCTTCTGACGCGAAAATTAATAGATTGAGAAACCGCCCCTCCCCGGGCGGTTTTTTTATTTTTACGGGTAATGGAACGAAATCCGAGAGAAGCGCCCGTGGGGGTATTCGACTCAGGGGTCGGCGGGCTCACAATCTGGGACGAACTGGTTCGTTTGCTGCCTGCCGAGCACACGATCTACCTGGCCGATAGTGCCAACGCCCCCTATGGCGGACAATCGCCCGGGGCCATCCTGAAGCTCGCCCGCAAGAATACGCGCTGGCTCCTGGAGCGGGGCTGCAAATTGATCGTAGTGGCTTGCAATACCGCCACTACGAATGCAATTGACCAGTTACGGGCCGAGTTCCCGGTCCCTTTTATCGGCATAGAGCCGGCCATCAAACCGGCTGCCCTGAATTCCCGTAGTGGGAAAATCGGGGTGCTTGCCACCCGGGGGACGCTCTCCAGCTCCCTTTTCGCCACTACCTCAAAGAACTACGGGTCGGGCATCGGGATTGTGGAACAGGAAGGGGTGGGACTTGTGGAACGCCTCGAATCCAACGGTCCGGATGACCCTGAATTACCGAAAATCCTGGAGCGGTTGCTCGCACCGATGCTCCGGGAGGGGATCGACTACCTGGTACTGGGATGTACCCATTACCCATTGCTGAAACCCGTATTGGAAGACCTGTTGCCGGAAGGGGTGCAGATCCTGGACTGCGGGCTTCCCGTGGCCCGGCAGTCCAGGTCCATCCTCGAAAGAGAAGGGCTGTTGCGGGATGCCGGCGCCCCGGTACGCCACGAGTTGCTGACCAACGGGGATCCTTCCCGGATGCGGCAGGTGCTTCGCCAGCTGGGGCACGACGAATATGTCCCCAGGCGCGAAAACTTTTAAGGTTTGCGAATAAAGGTCTGGTAGGTAAATGGGTATGCGTGTTGCGCATCCGCCGGATGCCTGCGGGAGTGTGTGAGTTCCCAGTCGTCCCGGTCAAAATCCGGGAAAAAGGTATCCGCCGGGAAGGTGCCGTGGACCCGGGTCAATTCAATTTTTGTAGCCAGTGGCAGCGCCTGGCGGTAGATCTCGCCCCCGCCGATGATATAGACGGTGTCTGCCCCTTCCGCCGCTTCCAGGGCCCGGTCCATGGAATCGACCACGCGGCAGGCCGGATGGTCTTCCCGATACTCCGGATCCCGAGTCAGGATGATGTGTTTCCTTCCCGGCAGTGGCTTTGGAAAGGTATAGAACGTTTTGCGCCCCATAATCATCGGGTGCCCCATGGTCAATTCTTTAAAACGCTTAAAATCGTCCGGGAGGTGCCACGGCAGGTCGGATTCCCGGCCCAGTTCATTGTTTTCCCCGGCTGCGGCTATGAGGATAATCTCTTTCAAGGGGCTTTTTTTTTAGGGGATTCCCCCTGGGGTTTTGAGGTGGCAATTTCCGATTCCAGTTCCCGGATCCGCTCTTTTTGTTTCCGGACCAGGCGTTCGCGTTGGGCCCTTTCCCATTCCCGGCCCATGAACCGGTTGGTAATAAAGACATTGACCAGGTGGATTGCCAGCAGGAAGGCCCAGAATAGCATCGCCCAGAGGAACCAGTCGTATTCCACCCCGTATTTGAGGATTTTGTTGATGACGACCAGGAAGACGCTGCCGATCAGGAAAATGACAAAATGCGCGTAAAGTCGTTTCTTCTGGCGGATCCTGCTTTGGGCATATTCCACCTGTTCGTGTTGTTCCGGGTCCAGCTCCCGTTTATTTTTGTTTTTGGAGAACATCCGAATGGCTATCTTTAAAACAAAGATAACCCTTTTCAAGCCCCTGCATGAACCTATTCCGGCACTTTCGCGACCAGTTTCCCGCCCTGAAGCGGTTTACCTACCTCAATACGGCTGCCTGGGGCCTGATGCACGAAGCCGTCCTGGAATGGCGGCAGGAGCACGACCTGGACTACCTCATTGGCGGGAGCGTCCATAAGATGGACCACCTGGATATCCGGGACCGGACCCGCGAAAGGATAGGCTCCTGCTATGGCTGCCCGGCTGGGCAGGTAGCCCTGGTCTCGAATTTCTCCATCGGCCTGAACCTCCTGCTGGAAGGTTTGCCAAGGGGAAGCCGGGTAGTCCTGCTGGAAGGGGATTACCCGTCCCTGAACTGGCCGTTCCTCAGCCGCGATTTCCGGGTGCAGGTGGTCCGAGGGGACCATTCTCCGGAGGAGCGAATCCTCGAGGCCCTGCGTGAGGCGCCCGCGGATGTGCTGGCGCTGAGCCTCGTCCAGTGGATAGACGGCCTGTTGATTGAACCGGGTTTCCTGGCCCGGGTGAAATCCGAATTTCCGGACCTGCTGATCATCGCCGACGGGACCCAGTATCTCGGCGCCTTCCAGTTGGATCTGGCTGCCAGCGGCATCGACGTGCTGGGGGCCAGTGGGTACAAATGGCTCCTGGGGGGAAATGGCAATGGATTTATGCTGTTCGGGCAGGGGGCATCGGAGCGATTCCAGGTAACTTCCTCGGGCTTCAATGCCTCGGGACACGACCTTTCGGGCCGGGAGGGGATAGCGCTTCCCCGCAGCCTGGAACCCGGGCACCTGGACCTGCTCTGCTTTGGCAGCCTGAATAAATCCCTGGAATTGCTGCAGGACATCGGCCTGGATGTGATTGAGGCGCGGAGCCGCACCATGAGTGCCCAGGTGGTGGAAGCATTGCAAGCCCTCGGGCTGGATACCCCGGTCCTGAACCGGCCCCGCCACAGTACGATTTTCAACATTCCCCGCTCCGAAGACGCCCTGATGGAGCGCCTGAGCGGCGCGGGCCTGGTTTGCTCCAGGCGGGGGGGAGGGATCCGGGTAAGTTTCCACTGCTACAATTCGGAGAACGACCTGGACCAGTTGGTGGAATTGCTTAAGTAACGCATTTTCCTGACCCGCGCGCCCGGAACCCTGCCGGGTCAATACTTACACGACTGCTAATGGATTGGCGGGTTTATTAAGAACTTTCCCGGTTTGTAAATCCAATTTTATCAAATTCATAATTCTGCTTTAACTTATTGTTTTTTAAGGGTTTTGTGATTTGCTTTGTCGCGTTATTTACCAGTACACACATTCACTGAAAACACTCAAATTATGGCGATTAAAAAACAATACCTGAAAACCAAACCGGTCTGTAAGGTAACATTCACCGTCCCGGCCGAAGAAGCTAAGAAAGTTGCAGTCGTCGGGGACTTCAACAATTGGAACCCCAAGGGGAGCCTCCTGAAAAAACTGAAGAACGGTACTTTCAAGGGTACCTTCGACCTGCCCAGCGAAAGCTCCTACGAGTTCCGCTACCTGGTTGACGGGGCTTATGTCAATGACGAAGCTGCCGACCGCTACCAGTGGAACGATTTTGCCGGTGCTGAAAATGCCGTGATCGAAATCTAGGAAAACCCAATGCAAAGCGCAAAGCGGGATGCGGCCTTTCGGCTGCGTCCCGTTTTTGTTTTATAGGGCTACGCGGGCGGAAGCCTGTTTCCGGGATCCGGGTTTTCGCCAGGCTCTATGGACCCGGGCCGCCCGGTGCGATCAGGCCAAACGAAACAGGTAATCCTTGTAGTAGCCGCGGGAATCCGCGTAGTGCCCGTCGATAACCAGCCCGGCTTCCCGGGCAAGCCACTCCACGACCCGGTCGTCGTACTTCTGGGAGATTTCCGTGTGGATCGTTTCCCACGGTTTAAAGGCCACTTCAATGCCAAGTTCCCGGACCTTGACCCGCATGGCTTCCTGTGCTACCAGGTAGCTTTTTGCCGTCCCCGTCTCCGGGTCATAGACCTCCCAGTGACGGAATTTCCCCGGGTCGAATTCCCCGCCCAGTTCCCGGTTGATCCTCCCGAGGATATTCTTGTTGAAGGCTTCGGTTATCCCCTCCGGGTCATCGTATGCCGCCTGGACGGTAGCCGGGTCTTTTTTCTGGTCAAAACCTATAAACAACAAATCCTCGCGACCCATGGTTTGCCGGAGTTTTTTCAGGAAAGAAAGTGCCTGCGGGTGCAACAGGTTCCCGATATTCGATCCCAGGAACAGTACCACCTTGCGCTGGTCTTTCATCTGGCCGATTTCAGCAAGGACTGCGAAATAGGTGCCCTGCCAGGGGGATGACCGGAGTTCGGGGAGTTCCTGCTCCAGTTTGTTCACCAGTCCGGCAAGCGCATTTTCGCTGATGTCCACCGGCATATAGCGGAAGGAGGTATCCCGCCGGAGAAGTTCCCGGAGCAGCAACCGGGTCTTTTTCCCATCCCCGGCCCCCAGTTCGATGAGGTTGAAGGGCGTACCGATTTGGGTGAACCGGGCGGCGATGGCCTCCTTGTGCCTGTCGAATATTTCCGTTTCGCAACGCGTCAGGTAGTATCCGGGCATTTCCATGATCCGCTGGAAAAGGGCATCCCCCCGAGCATCGTAGATGTATCGTGACGGCAGGCTTTTCGGGTATTGGGTCAGCCCCTTGCGGACAGCGTCGGCGAAGGCCTTTAAGGCAGTGGGTGTTTTTTGCTGCATCGTGCATAAGAAATTTAGCGGGCAAGCCGGAGCCCGGTGTATTGCCAGCGGAGGTGCGGGTGAAAGAAATTGCGGTACGTCGGCCGGGAATGGCCATGGGGGGTGGCCACTGAGGCGCCCCGAAGGACGTGCTGGCCCACCATGAATTTTCCGTTGTATTCCCCCAGTGCCCCGGGCGCTTTCCGGTAACCCGGATAAGGCAGGTAGGCACTGCCGGTCCATTCCCAGCGGCGGCCCCAGCCAAACGCTTCCTGGGCGGCTTCCCACTCAAACTCGGTGGGGAGCCGGCAGCTTTTCCATTCGGCCAAGGCGAAGGCTTCGTAAAAGGAGATATGGGCCAGGGGGGCCTCCGGGTCAACCGGGCGCAAACCATTGAGCGTATAATACAGCCACTTGCCGTCCCGCTCGTGCCAGTAGAGGGGCGCCCGGATGCCCTGCCGGGTCACCCAGTCCCAGCCTTCGGCATGCCAGAGGTCGAAACGCTCGTAGCCCCCGTCCGAGATAAAATCCAGCATCTCCCTGTTGGATACCGGTTGGCTGGCTATTTCAAAGTCCCCGAGCAGTACCTGGTGCCGCCCGAGTTCATTGTCAAAACAGAATCCATCCCCCTGATGGCCGATGTCATAGGTGCCCCCGGGAACCGGAATCCACTGTGCCTCCCCCGCCATTGGATATTCCTCCGGACCGTGGTCGCTGTACGCCGGGAGCAAGGGGTTGTTGCCCAGGATATACTTGATATCGGTAAGCAGGAGTTCCTGGTGTTGCTGTTCATGGTGGATGCCCACTTCCACGAGCCCGCAGGCCTCTTCGGGGACATCGCCTTCCAGGAATTCCATCAGTTTTTCAGTAACGTGGCGACGGTACTTGTAGACCCCCTGAACGGACGGTCGTGAGAGGTTGCCCCGGTTGGCACGGACCACCCGCTCCCCCAGGCTTTCGTAATAACTATTGAAAACGAAGGCGTAATCTTCGTGAAAAACCGAGTAACCCGGCACGAAAGGTTTTAACACAAATTCCTCGAAGAACCAGGTAGTGTGACCCAGGTGCCATTTGGGAGGGGAGACGTCCTCGATGGGCTGCACCACGTAATCTTCGGTTTGCAGGGGTTGGCACAGGGCTTCTGAATGGGATCGGGTACTGAGCAGGCGGTCTGCCAGGGTAGCGGTAACGGGCATTTCAAGCTTTTCCCGTAAGATAGGGAATTTCCCCGCTGAAGTCCAGCCCCGCCTCCGATTGGGCACCCTTCCGGGTGGACGGGATACGCCGGTCAGACAGCAACTGTGCCCCGGATCAATGGGTGCGGGTCGTAGTTGTGCAGCGTAAAGTCTTCGTAGCGGAAGGAGAAGAGGTCGGTTACCTCCGGGTTGAGTTCCATCGTTGGAAGCGGCCGGGGTTCCCGGCTGAGCTGCAACCGGATCTGTTCCCGGTGGTTGTTGTAGATATGCGCATCGCCAAAGGTGTGGATGAACTCCCCGGGCTGCAGGTTGCAGACCTGTGCCACCATCAGGGTCAGCAGGGCGTAGGAGGCGATATTGAAGGGGACCCCCAGGAAAATATCCGCCGAACGCTGGTAGAGCTGGCAGGAGAGTTTCCCGTCGGCTACGTAGAATTGGAAAAAGGCGTGGCAGGGGGGGAGGGCGGCCTTGCCGTCGGCGACGTTTTCCGCAAATTTCCGGGAGGTGTCCGGCAAGACGGATGGAGTCCAGGCGGCCACCAGCATCCGGCGGCTGTCCGGGTTGTTGCGGATGGTTTCCACCACCTGTGCGATCTGGTCCAGGCCCTCGCTGTTCCAGTTGCGCCACTGATGCCCGTAAACAGGCCCCAGGTCGCCGTTTTCGTCTGCCCACTCGTTCCAGATCCGAACCCCGTTCTCCTTCAGGTATGCAATATTCGTATCCCCGCGCAGAAACCAGAGCAGTTCGTGGATGACGGATTTCACGTGGATTTTCTTGGTGGTGACCAGGGGGAATCCCTCCGAGAGGTCAAAGCGCATCTGGTAGCCGAATACGCTTACCGTCCCCGTGCCGGTGCGGTCGGTTTTTTCCATTCCTTATTTCAAAACGTGCCGGAGCAGGTCGTGGTACTGTTTCAGGGGGATATCGTCTTCCGAATGTGGTCGGGGTCGTTCCCGGCCGGGATCAAAAATAAACAATTTCACAGGGTTCCCCCGGGGCAGGCAGCCGGCAATTATCCAACAGTTATCAACCCCGTTTTACCCCAGGATCATACCGGCGATGGTGGCCGAGAGCAACGAGGCGAGCGTGCCTCCCAGAACAGCCCGCATCCCGAATTCCGACAGGGTTTTTCGCTGGCCGGGGGCCAGGGAACCGATGCCCCCGATCTGGATACCGATGGAGGCGAAATTGGCAAAACCACAGAGCATATAGGTGGCCATGATGATGGATTTCTGATACCCCAATCCGGTGGAACCCGCCCCGTCTTTGAGGTCAGCCAGCTGGATATACCCGACAAATTCACTGGCGGCCAGCTTGATCCCCAACAGTTGCCCCATCTGCATCATATCGTCTGCGTGCACGCCGATCAGCCACATCAGCGGGGCAAAGACTGCCCCCAGGATGGCTTCGAGCGACAGGTTCTCATAGGGCGTCCGTTCGGCGATCCAGGCATTGAGGCCGGTGGTCCCGCCGGTCCAGTCCAGGATCCCGTTGATCATGGCGATAAAGGCCACAAATACCAGGAGCATGGCCCCCACGTTTACGGCCAGTTTCAGGCCTTCCGTGGTACCGTTTGCGATGGCATCCAACATGTTGCTGCCGATTTTTTCATCCGTAATCCGGATAACGCTGTCCACCGGCTCGGTCTGGGGATACAATACCTTGGATACGACGATCGCCCCGGGGGCTGCCATGACGGATGCCGCGATCAGGTGACGGGCAAATTCCAGGCGGAGGGCCGGGTCGTTCCCCCCAAGGAACCCGATATAGGCGGCCAGTACGCCACCGGCTACCGTGGCCATGCCCCCGATCATCACCAACAGGATTTCCGATCGGTTCATTTTTTCGAGGTAAGCCTTAATGAGCAGTGGGGCTTCCGTCTGCCCCAAAAAGATGTTCCCTGCCACGCTCAGGCTTTCCGGGCCCGAAATCCCCAGGGAACGCGACAGGAGCCAGGCAAGGCCCCGGACGATTTTCTGGATGACCCCCAGGTAATAGAGTACCGAGGTGAGGGCGGAAAAGAAAATGATGGTCGGCAAAATCTGGAAGGCAAAGACGTAGCCGATATTCGGGTTGTCCAGGTCCATCAGGTTGCCGAAGATAAATGTACTCCCGGCCAGGGTATACTCCAGGATGCTGTTGAAAAACCCCCCGAGCATATTGAAGAACCACTGGACGGCCGGGATTTTCAGGATGCCGATGGCCAGGAGCAGCTGGATGCCCAGGCCGATACCTGCGGTTTTCCAGTTGATCCGTTTGCGGTTGGCACTGAATGCAAAGGCGAGGAGCAGCAGGACGGCCATGCCGAGCGCCCCGCGGCCGAGGGATTCCAGGGTAAACCCCTGGTTGGGGACGGCCTGGTTGGGTTGGGCGTCATTCAGCAGGGTGGTGTCCAGGGCGGTGCTGGCCAGGCTGTCTACCTGGGCGGGCAATTGATCGGGGAAAACCAGGGCAATCCCGGTGATGCCCAGGCATGCGATCGCTTTCAACCCGGCAGCCCCCGACAAATTATTTGCGTTTAGAGATTTCATCCCGCAATTTGGCCGCCTTCTCGTAGTCTTC
>CAXQQM010000013.1:0-8798 GCA_964226055.1 Robiginitalea sp.
TTTGTGAGTGTCGTGACCACGCCAGGAGTACCTCGCTGCGCTTGGTTTTCCTGACGATCCCGTAGTCTAAATGAAAAGCTCGCCAAACTTTAGTTTGGCTTCTTTTTCCGCCCTCACTTCGGCAATCAAGCAAGCTTGTTGCCGCGCTCAGACGAAAAAAGCCCGCCTTGCGGGGCGAGCTTTTCATTCTTAAGTGACCACGCCAGGGTTCAAACCTTAGTTGTAACTTTCAGTATTTCAATAAAATAAAAAATGAATTTAGTGAATTGTTGACGATTTGTGAACCTGCTAGAATTGATTTTTTAGAGATAGATATTGTGATTTTTATCAAAGACCGCATCCAATTTCCAATTTACACTGGCACTTTTTTTTGTGGTACCAGGCTGTTCACAGTAACATTTAGTAGTCTTCTTTATCTTTAATCTTGAAGCAATCAAAAAATGAAAAGGACATTACTGATTTTACTGTTACTCCTTGCAGCCTGCGGGGAAAAGGATCGCCCTAAAGCCACTTCGCAAGATTCACTAAATAATCAAATCGCTCAAATTGATCTTATCGAAAAAAACCTCGTCCCGGTGCACTACCTCAGGGACAGCGATCCCTACAAGTCCATACTGCAGCACATGCAGGAAGATGTTATTCCAGGGGTCAGCATGGCTTTTATAGACCATGGTGCAGTTTCCTGGCAACGCACCTACGGGTATGCCAATCTGGAAGACTCCGTACGGGTAAACTCATCTACGGTGTTCAATGGGGCATCCCTGAGCAAACCCGTAACCGCCATGGCAGCCCTAGACCTAGTAGAGGAGCGAGTATTGTCCGTGGATGAGGATGTCAATACTTATCTCCGGGGATGGCAGGTACCGGACAACCCATTCACCAAAGAAGAAAAAGTAACCCTCAAGCGACTCATGGGGCATACGGCAGGTTTTGACCGGTATGTACAGTCTTCATTCTTTCCGCACGAAACGTTGCCGACGATCACCCAGATGCTTGCGGGGGAAGCACCTTCGGTAGACCCACCGGTTTCGCTGGTATATGTCCCCGGACAGAAACAAATCTATTCGAACCCCGGGTATTCCGTAATGGAAAAGCTCATCGAGGATGTGACCGGCAAGGATTTTAATGCGGTCCTCACCGAACGGATATTCGAACCCAGCGGCATGATCTACAGTTCCTTTGAGCAGCCAGGTCCGGACCGCCTGTCCCAGCAGATGGCAACAGGATATTCCAACGACCTGGAGCCTTATCCTTATAAACTCTTCCCCTATAAAGCGGCCGGCGGCATCTGGACGACCCCTACGGATTTGGCTAAGTTTTTAGGAACTCTATTGGAAGACCACCAAACCGGCAGGGATGCCATCCTGTCTCAGACAATGGCAGATAGTGTTTTTTCCAAATCGTCCACCAGATGGGGCTTTGCAAAGATATATAATGATGAAAGCCCGGATGTGCTGATCGAGCATTGGGGGAGCAATTCAGGGTTTACCTGCTATATGGTCGCATCCCCCGTACATCGTCAGGGACTGGTCATCATGACCAATAGCGACAACGGCATGTCGCTGATGAGTTATATCACCCGGGCGGTTGCCGCGGCATACGGCTGGGACTTTTTCCAGCCAAAGGTATTGGATCCCATGGTCATGGATAGCTCGCTAATTAAGGCGTTTGTTGGGAAATATAAAGGTGGGGATGAACTATTGGAGTTTGATTTGGTTGCGGGTTCCCTGAGTTTTTCGCGTCCGTCCGGTCTTCCTAAAAGGCTGGTTACCGTGGCAGAAAACCAATTTGTTTCGCCGGATAATAACACGCTTTTCGAATTCCTGGAGAACCAAGCGGGTGAGGTGAAGTATGTGCGAATGACCTGGGCTGACGGGTATAACAGTGATTACATCAGGCAATAGGCGCTTATTGTCTGAGGGAACCGAACTGGTTTGATACCTCTTTCTTAGATTCGGCTTAACTTGACTGCCTAGCTCATCCCCGCCACAAAAAATAATACAAACCCGACCGTCATTACAATCAAAATCAGGACGATGATGGTGGTCCAAGGGAACCTGTTTTCCCTGGATAATGTGGTCTGGTTCCTGAAATCAGCGTCTTTTCGGCCTTTGGTACCCATGGGGGCGCTATCCTTAGCTCTCCATTTTGACTTTTTTCCTTTCTTCTTCATGGTTCGTACGTTTGTCTTTCCTATAAGTTCTCAATTCTTTTCAGTATATCCGGACGCTAAACTCACAACTTTTAGGACATTTGCTGAAACGGCCGTGCGCTTTTGTTTCCCATGACCGCTTAATAACGCGAGCATCTGACGCGTACCTGAAAAACAAAACCCCGCAACATGTGTTGCGGGGTTTGCGCTTTAAGTGACCACGCCAGGATTACGTCGCTTCGCGCCGTTTTCCTTTGCGCTCAATGTTGCAAATACAAAACCCTGCAAAGCCTGACGGCTTTTCGGTTCTTTTTTGTCCCCGACTTACGAAAGCAAGCTTTCGACGCCGGTTCCAAAAAAAGAACCCCGCACTTGCGTGCAGGGTTTTGTGAGTGTCGTGACCACGCCAGGATTCAAACCTGGAACCTTCTGAGCCGTAATCAGATGCGCTATTCAGTTGCGCCACGTGGCCTTGGGATTTCCCTCAAAAAGGGATGCAAATATATTTCTTTTTACATTTAGCGCAAAATAACCCAGCGGCTAAATACATGAATTTTAAGGACTATATCCGGGACATTCCCGATTTTCCCAAAAAGGGGGTGGTTTTCAAGGATATAACACCCTTGCTGGAAGACCCGAAGGCATTTCGGGAAACTGCGGCCGCCCTGTTGGCGTTTACCGATGGGCTCAAGGTAGATAAGGTGGTGGGTATCGAAAGCCGGGGGTTCTTCTTTGCGCCCCTGTTGGCCGATAGACTCGGGGCCGGGTTTATTCCCGCGCGCAAGCCGGGGAAGCTGCCGCACCGCATCCACAGGAAGGAATACGACCTGGAGTACGGGACGGATGCCCTGGAGTTGCACGCCGAGAGCATTTCGCCGGGCGATCGCATCCTGGTGCATGACGACGTGCTGGCTACCGGGGGCACGGCCCGGGCCATCTGCGACCTGGTCACCGACCTCGGGGGGGAGGTGGTGCAGTGCAACTTCCTCATTGAACTTTCTTTCCTGAAGGGCCGCACGCGTCTGGACGGCTTCCCGTTGAAAAGCCTGATAACCTATTGATCGTGGCCCGGGCCATTGTGTAATCTCAAAAATTGAAGGAAGGTTTGCAACGGGGATCGCCTTGCTGAACCGGTTAATCCAGGGCGCGGGTGGTGACGTAGTACCGCCAGCCGATGAGGGCCAGTTGCCATTTGGAGGCGTTGGCCAGGTCCAGTTGCCGCTTGCTGAAGGAGGGCAGCAACCACTTGTTTAGTTTGGCCAGGAACCGGAAAAAAGATTTGCGCATACTCCTAATATAGGAATCTTACAGAATAAAAAGACCGCTCCCCTGAGAGCGGCCCGGCTTTTTTTGCCTCAGATGCAGCCAATCAGAACAGGATC
Source organism: Robiginitalea sp. (assembly GCA_964226055.1). Taxonomy (GTDB): domain Bacteria; phylum Bacteroidota; class Bacteroidia; order Flavobacteriales; family Flavobacteriaceae; genus Robiginitalea. The sequence goes on from CAXQQM010000013.1 coordinate 3,535, forward strand.
GAGATTAGCGCGATCATTAGGAATACGAGATACTTGACAAGTGCAATCATGGTCCTGTTTTTGGTTTTAAGAGGTTTTTTGTTTGAATGTGGCGTGAAAATAGCGGAAAGGTGACGGTCCCACCAAGGGATTCTTCAAAAATTAATGAAATTAAATACGATATTGTAAGTAAAATGATGTTTTATGTTTACATATAAAACTACAATATCTTGGATAAAGTTATAATAAGTAATATATAAAGTGTCTAAAACGTAATTACTGTAAGATTTGTAGGCGCTTTTTTTTGATTTTTTCAGTTTCCTAGGGAAAAACAGGCCCATTTTGGCCAATTTTTCGGGAAACCGTCTTTTTGGGGCAAAAAAAGCCGGCCCGAATCCCGGGCCGGCATGTTGGTAGCAGAATACTTCGGCCGGCGGATGTGCCGGGCCGGTTAAGCCTGTTAATCCTTGGTGGTGATGGACACCACCCCGTCTTTGGCCTTGCGGCCGTACTTTTCTGTCGCGTTATCCCCTTTGAGGACTTCAACTTTCTCAATGTCCGACGGATCGAGTTCCCGTACCTGCTTCTCGGAGGCCTTCTTGCCGTCTATCAGGTAGAGGGGTTTTTCCCCTTTCCCGGAATCGAGGAGGAAGAAACTGCCGGAATCCCCGTTGATGATCTCCATATCCGCCTCGTCGTCGGAATCCCGGAGGATCATCACATTGGTATCTTTCTGGGTGTCCCTGACGCGGTGGACGCGGACTTTGTGTTTCCCACCTTCTGATTTGTGGAGTTTCCCGAACGCTTCCTCGTCCATTTCCTCCCCGTCGACAATGATCGTCTTCTCCCCGTCCACGATTTTGATTTCAATGTGCTCTGCATCATCTTTCCCTTCGGAATTCCAGTAGAACACATTTCCGTCTTCATCGTGCATTTTACGGATCTCGATGATGGCGTCTTTATCGGAATCGTCGCCGTCGCCGAGGGAATGTACGCGGACGCGGTGCTTTTTGCCGTGGCCGAAATGGAGCTCGTCAGCACTGCCAAAGGAGACGCTGTTGCGTGTGTCGTCAAATCGGATCAGGACAGGTTCTATGGGGCTGTCCGTTTCGGTGTGGAACGAGCCGCTGAAGCTCTTGCCGCTGCTGCTTTTGCCGCTCATGGAAACCTTCAGGTCGATGATTTCACCGGCGTCGTTACGCACGGTTGTATAGGAGAAGTCGATCCCGTCCGATGCCAGGTTGTCCTTGATCTTCTGCAGCTCTTCGTCCGAGGTGTCTTTGGAAATGGTGAGCTCCACCGTTTTATCGTCCCCTTCAAAGAGGTAGTCGGACGGGCTTTCCTGGTCCAGTACATAGCGGGTCTCCGTGTTGAAGGCCATCAGGAAAAGTCCCAGGACCGGGACGATCAGCAGGTGCTTCAGGATGTGGGTGGTTTTGGATTGATTCTGGTGTAGCATAAGGATTCGTTTTTTGATGAGTGAACTGTAAAAAGCATTGACCAGGGAGGTCACCGGGGTATTGCCGGAAACCTTCAGCAGGGTGTATTGATAGTCTTTCAGGCTGGGAATTTTTTGGATGGCGCTGGCATCGGCCAGGTATTCCAGGTTTTGCTCGATGCTCCGTTGGTACCACCGGCCCATCGGGTTGATCCACAAGATGGCCGAAACCACGCGCCCCAGCAGGATATCCAGCGTATGGCACTGGGAGCCGTGCGCTTTTTCGTGTTCCAGGATCAGCGCCAGTTCGCGCTGGCTGTGCTGGTCCGGGTTGTAAAAGATGTAGCGGAAAAAAGAAAACGGGGCCTCGGTGCGGTGGGTGGGAACGTACAGGAAACCCTCCTCGCGCACGGTGTTCGACGTCTGTACCAGCCGAAAGATCCGCCAGAGCTGGAATAAGATGAGGAACAAGTGGGCCGCAACCCCGGCCAGGTAGGCGGCCAGCAGGAAATTCTCCCAGGGAAAGCCGGCCAATCCCGCATTTGCGGGCGCTGTTACCGGTTCCAGGGTTACTGCCGGTTGCTGGGCGAGGGTTACCCGGATGGTCCGGGTAAATGTCACCAGGGGCAGGGTAAGTGCCGCGAGTAAACCGCCTGCCAGAAACAGCCGGTTCACCGTAAAGAGCGTCTCCCTCCTCAGGAGCAGGTGGTAGGTTCCCAGAAACAATGCAAGTATCGCGGATGCCTTGAGGAGGTACATACCGAATGCTTCCACACTGCTGAATGCTTCCAGAATACCGAATGCCCCCAAATTGCTGAATGCTTCCATATTATTGTTTCTTTTTTTCGATCAGGTCGATGATTTCCCGGAGTTCGTCCGCAGAGATTTTTTCTTCCCGGGCGAAGTAGGATACCAGGCTTTTATAATTGTGGTCAAAGTAATCCGCCACCGTTTCTCCTATGAACTTGCGGCGGTACTGTTCCTTGCTCACCAGCGGGTAATACCGGTGCGTATTACCGAAGGCCTCGTGGGAGACATAGCCCTTCTCCTCCAGGTTGCGTACCATGGTGGAGAGCGTATTGTAGTGCGGTTTGCGAGGCCCCGGGAAGGCGTCGAGCAATTCCCGGACAAAGGCTTTTTCCAGCTTCCAGAGCAGCTGCATGACCTCTTCTTCCTTGTTGGTGAGTTTTTGCATGTTTATCGCTTCATTTCGTTAAGTGCCGTTTCGGCGGATTCCAGGCCAGGCCGGAGTTCCAGGGCTTTTTGGTACGCGGCCATGGCATCCTCCGTATTGCCAGCGGCCCGGAGGGCTTCCCCGTAGCTGTCCCAGCAATTGGCGACTTCCGGGAAGAGTTCCGTGTTGAGGCGGAACAGTTCCGCGGCCCGTTCCGGATCGTCCGCCCCGTAGAGGAAGGCGTACCCCAGCTGGTTCAGGATAAGGTCTTTCGGGTCGGTCGGGTGGAAATTGACCGTCAGGCTGTCGAAGTGGTTTTTCACATAATCAACCCCGTGTTCCAGGTAATTTTGGCGCACTAGTTGGACTGCTGGAAGGACGGGTTTCTCGGGTGTTTCGCCCCGGTAAACAGAGAGGATGTCCGACCCGATGCGTTCGGCCACGGGCTCGTCCATATTGGCCAGTACCAGGATGCTCAAATCGTCGCTGATAACTTGCAGGAACACCGAGTTAAAGCCTTCAAAGCCCCCGGCGGCTCCGGTCGCCCGGCCTTCGGGTAATTCGCGGATATATTGAAAAAAGGGATCGGTTTCCCGGGTTTGGGCCGAGAGGAGCAGCGTGTCGTAATAATAGGAATGGTAAAAAGTCAGGATATCCCGTGCCGTGGATAAAAATCCCCCATCGGGGTTGGGCAGGTCCTGTACGGCTTCGTTTTCCTCCAGGACGCCTAAGGGGGTGTACAGGTAGCCTTTCGCTGCCCGGTCGGCCACCCGGTCCAGATTGGTGAGATACGTGTTTTCCAGGCCCAGGGGCTCCACAATCCGCTCGCGGACTTCCTCAAAGTACGAACGTCCCGTCGCTTTTTCGATGACCCCGCCCAAAATCACATAGCCGAGGTTCGAATATTCTTCCCCCGTTCCCGGGTCGAACAACAATTGCGTTGATTTGGCGCGTTCCACGATCGGCCCGAGCTTTCGCTCCTCCAGCGGCAGGTCAAAATACCCCCTGGAGTGGTAATCCCCGAAGCCCGATCGGTGCTCGAGCAGGTGCAGCAAAGTAATGTCCGAAGCCCGGGGGTCTTCCCAACCCGGGATATAGTCCACCAGCTTATCGCTGAGGTTGAGTTTCCCTTCTTCGGCCAGTTGCTTGACCACCACCGAAGTAAATGTTTTGTTCATCGACCCGATGTCGAAGAGGGTGGTCGGGGAATTCGGGATGTTGCGATCCCGGTCGGCCAGGCCGAATGCTTTTTCATAAAATGGGGTTCCTTCGCGGGCTACGAGGACAACGCCTGAAAAAATCTCCAGATCCCGGTAGTCGGCCACAACCTGGTCGATTTTCGCTTCAAACCCTTCGGGCAGACCGGTTGATGAGGCCAGGTCATTGGAGTTGCCGGCCGGACCGCCGCAGGCGCAGGCCATCAGGATTCCCCCGGCCCGGGCCAGCAGGGAACCTTGGGAAGGGATCAGCCGTTTTCGGGTGGGGGAGGATTTCGCAGTTGGCATGGCTGTTCGTTTTTTGATGATTGCAGAACAAACATAACTAAAAAAATAGTTGCACAACTAAAAACATAGTTAAAATATGCTAAAACCCTGGCGCTGCAGGCAGTCGGGCATCCCGGAAGGAGTACTATCTTTGATTCCATGGACGTACTGGTTGACGGAGTTCTGGTCCTTGCCGGGCTGGTAGTGTTGATTGCAGGGGGGCACTGGCTCCTGCGCGGGGCGGTGGAACTCTCCCTGCGCCTGGCCATCCCCAAGATCGTGATTGGGATGACGGTGGTTTCCCTGGCCACCTCGGCCCCGGAACTCATCGTCAGCGCCCAGGCCGCCCTGGCGGGCTACCCGGACCTCGCCCTGGGCAACGTGGTTGGCTCCAATACGGCCAATTTGGGCCTGGTGCTGGCGGTGACCCTGCTAATCGGGCATGTAAATGTCCGCCCGGCATTTTATGTAACGGACTGGCCCGTCATGATGGCCGCCTCCCTATTGTTTTATTTTTTCCTCGCCTCGGGTCCCGGGCTGAGCCGCAGTGAAGGCCTGATAATGGTAGGATGTTTGTTTGCTTTCCTGATTTACCTGCTCCGGTTCCAGAAACCCGCCGTGGTTGAAGAACTCCCCGTTGCCCGCAGGCCCCTGCCACTGTATAAGATGGCCCTGCTGTTACTGGTTGGGGGTGTCGCCCTCTGGGCCGGGTCGGAACTCCTGGTCCGGGGCGCCACGAGTCTGGCAGCGGACCTGGGCGTCAGTGATCGGGTGATTGGGATTACGGTGGTTTCCGTGGGCACGAGCATTCCGGAACTGGCGGCCTCGGTCATCGCCATGGCCAAACGGGAGAAAGCCATGTCGGTGGGCAACCTGATCGGTTCGAACATCTTCAACCTGTTGGCGGTACTCGGATTAACGGCCATCCTGGCGCCCATCCCCGTGCTGGACGACAGGCTGCTGACCCGGGATGTCTTCTGGATGCTGGGGATCAGTTTCCTGGTACTGCCCCTGGTCTTCTTCCCGAAGGGGCTGCGGCTCGGCTGGCGGGACGGAATCGTGCTGCTGGCATGCTACGGGGCCTTCCTCTGGTCAACGCTGCAGTAGCCTGTCCGGGGGCGGGTATGGCCATGCCCGCACCATTGCGCCGGTTGGGGAAGTACTCGGGGAACAGCCGACCCCCAAACAA
>CAXQQM010000014.1:0-3382 GCA_964226055.1 Robiginitalea sp.
GCGCAAAACCCCAGGTATTCCCGCACATACAAGTCCAGGTAGAGCGGGTTGTGTTCCGGCAGGTAGCCGAGGCTTCGCTGGACTGCTTCCGGTTCCCGGGCCACATCAAACCCACCTACTTGCGCCGACCCCGAATCCGCGCGGTAATAGGTGGTCAGGATTTTCATCAGCGTGGATTTCCCGGCTCCGTTGGGCCCGAGGAAACCCACCACTTCCCCTTTGCCAATCGAAAAATGGATATCGTCGAGTGCCAGCTGGGACCCGAATCGCTTGGAAACACCGGTTACGCGGATGGACATGTGCGCTAGTTTTGGGTAAAAATACGGATTGCCCCTGATTTACCATGCGGTAATTGCCGCATTCGGCCGTGTAAATCGGACAACCGCCACCTGCCTGGTCAATATGGGATTCTCATTAAAACGCACATTTCATTTTAAAAAATGCAACATCCACCCGGAATCGCATTTTTTTGTGAAAAATTTCCGGTGCCCGGCAGGCATTCAAAATTAATGGCTACATTAGCCCCGATTAATTTGTTATGAACACCACGTATTTCTGGAACGGTTTCTTTTTTTACTTCTTTTTTAAGGGGGGAACGGGACCGTTGTAGCATACGCACAAGTATATAAAACCGGGTCCCGTTCTTAACGGGACTTTTTTTTTAGGGGTGCCAGAGGGCACATTGCATATGAAACCCAGGAAAATTGCCATACAGGGTATCGAAGGTTCCAACCACCACATGGTGGCATCGGAGTATTTCGGGGAAGGGATCGAGTTGGTCGAATGCATGTCGTTCACCGGCCTGGTAGATAGTCTGTTGGAAGGAAAGGCGGAGAAAGGTGTAATGGCCATCGAGAATTCCATCGCCGGGTCCATTATCCCGAATTACAACCTGGTCTGTGACAACGGGCTGCACATCATCGGGGAGCACTACCTGAACGTGCACCACCACCTGATGGCGCTCCCCGGGCAACGACTGGAGGATATCCGGGTGGTTCGAAGCCATCCGATGGCCCTGTTGCAATGCGGAAACTACCTGAAGGGCGTGCCGCAGATAACCGTTGTGGAGGACACCGACACGGCAGAACCCGCGCGGAAAATAGCCCGGGAAAAACTAGAAGGTGTGGGTGCCATCGCCCCGGCCCTGGCAGCGAAACTATTCGGCCTGGAGATCCTGGCCTCCGAAATACAGACTATCAACAACAACGCCACCCGGTTTATCATTGTCAAGACCGTCAACAAGGAATGGCCGCGGGATGCGATTAACAAGGCTTCCATGCGGTTTTTAACCGATCACAAACGCGGCAGCCTGGCCACGGTCCTGAACGTCATGAGCGACTGCAACCTGAACCTGACCAAGATCCAGTCGCTGCCGGTGATCGATACGCCCTGGAAGTATTCCTTTTTTGTGGACGTGACTTTTGAGGCCTATGCGCAATTCGAAAAGGCAAAGTCCCTCCTGGCGATAATGACCGAGGACTTCCGGGTTCTGGGTGAATACAAAAATGCGCGGATATGATTGAAGAAGCCCGCCGCCTCTCGGCGGTAAAAGAATAGTATTTCTCGAGCAAGCTCCGCGAGGTGCGGGGCCTGATGGCCCAGGGCCGCCCGGTGATCAATATGGGCATCGGCAGCCCGGATTTAGCGCCTTCCCAGACTGTACTGGAATCCCTCACGGCCTCGGTGCGCGAAGCAGGGGCCCACCAGTACCAGAGTTACCAGGGGTTGCCCGAACTCCGGCAAACGATATCCGAATTCTACAACCGGAAGTTTGGGGTTTCCCTGGACCCGGATTCGGAGATCCTCCCGTTGATGGGATCCAAGGAAGGGATCATGCATATCAGCATGGCCTTCCTGAACCCTGGGGACAAGGTCCTGATCCCGGACCCGGGATACCCGACGTATGCGGCAGTGACCCGCCTGGTGGGGGCCGACCCCGTCCATTATCCGCTATCCGAGGATACTGGCTGGTTTCCGGACCTCGAGGCCCTTTCCCAGTCGGACCTCAGCCGGGTGAAGATTATGTGGGCGAGTTATCCGCATATGCCCACGGGGGCGAAGGCCTCCCGGCAGCAATTGGCGGAATTGGTGGCCTTTGCCCGCAGGCACCGGATCTTGCTGGTCAACGATAATCCGTATAGTTTTGTACTCGCCCGGGAACCCATCAGTATTTTGGATTCCCCGGAAGCTGCCGGTCACGTCCTGGAACTGAATTCCCTGAGCAAGACATTTAATATGGCCGGGTGGCGCGTGGGCATGGCATTGGGCGACAAACGGCTCCTCGATGCGGTGCTGAAGGTGAAAAGCAATATGGATTCCGGGATGTTTTACGGGATCCAGAAAGGCGCGATCGCAGCGCTCAAAAGCGACCCGGAGTGGTTCAAAAGCCTGGATGCGATCTACAGCCGCCGCCGGTCTGCCGTGCATGACCTCGCCGACTTGCTGGGCTGCCGGTACGACAAGGAAGCTGTGGGGATGTTTGTCTGGGCCCGTCTTCCGGATGGCAGCCCGGACGCGGAATCGTATATCGACCGACTCTTATACGACCACGATATTTTTGTGGCCCCCGGTACGATCTTTGGGAGTCGCGGGGCCGGTTATATCCGTTTCTCCCTGTGCGTGCCCGAAGATAAAATCCGGGAAGCCCTTGGGCGGATTCAATCGGCGGTAACCAAAAAGGAAGTGTAGATGAAGGCAGTGATCATTGGAATCGGTTTGATCGGCGGGTCCCTGGCCCGGGATATCCGCAACCGGCACCCGGAAGGGACCGTCCTCGGCATGGATATCAGCGATGTGCACCTGGCAACGGCCCGGGAACTGGGGCTGATAGCGGGAAAGGCATCGGATGCAGACCTCGCCGCTGCCGACCTGGTGGTGGTCAGTATCCCCGTTGACCGTATTGTGAAGGAGCTCCCTTCAATCCTCGACCGGGTTGGGGACGAGACGCTGGTTATCGATGCGGGGTCTACCAAAGCCCCGATTTGCCGGGAGGTTGCCTCCCATCCCAAAAGGCGGAATTTCCTGGCCTGCCACCCGATCGCCGGAACGGAGTTTACCGGCCCGTCGGCCGCTGTCGAGGGGCTCTTTGACGGCAAGGTCAATATCATCTGTGAGGTGGAGGAGACGGCCTTTGCCATCCAGGAGCGCGCCCTGGACCTGTTTCGGGAACTCGGGATGCGTATCCGCTATATGAACCCGGAGGCGCACGACCGGCACATTGCCTATGTGTCCCACCTGTCGCACATCAGTTCTTTTATGCTGGGGAAGACGGTGATTGAGAAGGAAAAGAACGAGCGCGATATCTTCGATATGGCGGGAAGCGGGTTTGAGAGTACCGTTCGGCTTGCCAAAAGCTCCCCGGCCATGTGGACGCCGATATTTG
>CAXQQM010000015.1:0-17526 GCA_964226055.1 Robiginitalea sp.
CACCGAGATCTACACCACCTGTGACACTCTTTCCCTACACGACGCTCTTCCGATCTGAGGAATCCATGCCCATGCTGGCCGGGATCCTCAAAAGGGAACTGGGCGCGGAGGTAACCCTCTGTTTTTCGGTAGATTCCGCCGGGGTGATCGACCCAAACCGCCTGGACCATATCCAGGGGCTCAGTGCCCTGGACAGCGCCGACCTGATGGTGCTGTTTACCCGTTTCCGGGCCCTGCCGAAAGCCGAGCTTGCCCATATCACCCGCTTTGCTGAATCCGGTAAACCGATGGTCGGGTTCCGGACGGCCACACATGCCTTTCTCTATCCGGATTCCACAGAAAACGCCCGAATGAACAACGACTGGCCGGCCCGGGTCTTCGGGCAGCAATGGATCACCCACCACGGGCACTTCGAGGATGGGAATGACCCGCTGACAGCTGTAACCCCGGTGGCGGGCACGGATCATCCGATCCTTACCGGGGTGGAAGCCTTCCAGGCGTATTCCTGGCTCTACCATGTGGAGGGGGGTGATTGGGAATTACAGGGAGATGTCGAGCCCCTGCTTATCGGGAGGTCCTTGCGCTCCAAACACGAGATGGACGGCCGCCTGGATGACTTCCCCCTGGTCAACCCGGTTGCCTGGACCAAATCCTACACCGGGGAATCCGGGAAAGCATCACGGGTATTCTTCACCACCCTCGGCCACCCGTACGACTTTCGGAACCCGAATATGCGCCGCCTCGCCCTGAATGGTATCTACTGGGCCCTGGGGCGCCCGGTGCCGGAAGAGCTGGACGTGTCCTATACAGGTTCCTATCAACCCAACAATTCCGGGTTCGGGGAGGTCTACAAAAAGGGCCTTCTACCGGAAGAGCAGCTCGATTAAACCCTTCCTGAAAACGGTCCCGGCCTGGCCGGGGCACCCTTCATTTGACCTTAATCCGGCCTTCCAGGACCGGGAATACCCTATTTATTTAAATTTTGTTTATTGTTTAACACTATTTATTAAACATTATGGGTAATTTTTAACCCATAAACCGAGATATTATGTTTGGATTCCTTAAATCCCGCACCCCCAGAGAAAAACTAGAGGCCCGATACAAAAAACTACTGGGGGAAGCCCATCAGCTTTCCCAGACCAACCGGTCGCAAGGCGACGCCAAGTATGCTGAGGCCGAGGCTGTCCTTAAAGAATTAGATAAGCTGGATTCAGGTGCCTGAGCCGATTCCCCATAAAAAATATTACATGCAGAAACTACCCCTTACCCCAACGGTTCCGGTAAACGGAACAGCCCGACACGGCAGCGCGAACACTTCGTTGCCGGATTACCTGAAAACCCCGCTCTCCGGGGATGCCTTTGATTTGAGCGACGAGGAGAAAAAAGTCCGGATCGCATTTTATTTCGAACGGATCATGGAAACTCTCGGGTTGGACCTCACAGACGATTCCCTCCGGGATACCCCTGCCCGCGTAGCCCGGATGTATGTTGAAGAATCCTTCTCGGGACTGGACCCAAAAAACAAACCGAAGGTATCCCTGTTTGAAAATACCTATCGCTACGGGCAAATGCTCGTGGAAAAGAACATCCTTTTCTACTCGAATTGCGAACACCACTTTGTGCCCATATTCGGAAAAGCCCATGTGGCCTATATATCATCCGGAAAAGTTATCGGGCTATCCAAACTCAACCGGATTGTGCGTTACTATGCCCGGAGACCTCAGGTACAGGAACGGATGACCAGCCAGATCGGGGCGGAATTGCAGGCCGTACTGGACACCCCGGACGTCGCGGTGATCCTTGACGCCAAACACCTCTGTGTGGCATCCAGGGGCGTGCAGGACGATTGCTCGGAGACCCTCACCTCTTTCTACGGCGGTTGCTTTGAAACGCCTGAAAAAATGGCGGAATTACAATTTTATCTCCGGGGCGTGTGAGCAGGCCCTGACATCCGCAATCGGCCCTTTCACAACAAAAACAGGCCCCGGGGGGCATAAATCGCGACCATACCCGTTATTGTAAGCAAAATTCCGAATATGAGAAGCTTACTTTTTGCTATGATCTTTCTTGGGGTTGTCGCTACCGCCACCTCCCAGCAGGGGTTCAAAATCGGGGCACACGGCTCGTTGCCAGTCTCCTCGGAAGTCAATGACGTGGTGAGTCTGGCCGTGGGGGTGGATGCCGGTTACCTGGCAGCCCTTGGGGAGGTCGTGGACCTGGGTGCCATGGTGGGCTTTATCAACGGGTTTCCGGAAAAATTTGACAGCGGGGGCGCAGACCTGCCCAACGTACAGTTCCTGCCCCTTGCCGGCAGCTTCCGTATCTGGCTGTCAAATTCCTTTTCATTTGGGGGTGATGCCGGTTATGCCCTGGGCCTGAATGAAGGAAATAACGGCGGATTGTATTACAAACCCGTTATCGGATTCCTGATGGGGGCCCAAACTGAGGTAAACCTGTCCTATACGGGCATTGAAACCGACGGAGCCCCCTGGGCAACCGTGAACCTCGGGTTCCTCTATACCTTCCCGGAAGCAAACCGGTTCCGTTAAATTACCGGCTGCACCTTCCATCACCTGCCGTACTTTTCGGAAATCGCTATCTTAGGGGCTTACGAAACTTCTCAGATGGCAAATTTCAATATCGATGCACGCCAGGCGATGACCTACGACGCCATCGTCGTCGGGTCGGGCATCAGCGGTGGTTGGGCCGCCAAAGAATTGTGTGAAAAAGGGTTGAAGACCCTGGTCCTGGAACGGGGCCCGATCGTGGAACACATGGCGGATTACAAAACCATGAACGACGACCCCTGGGATATGGAGCTCAGGGAGGCCCTGACCCCGGAAGAACGCCGGAAACACTACAAGGGAATCCGGTCCGGCTTTATCGGCAAATCCGTGGAGCATTTTTTTGCCAACGATGCCGAAAACCCCTATACCGAAGTAAAACCCTTCCTATGGATCCGCGGCCACCAGATGGGTGGTCGTTCCCTCCTCTGGGGGAAACAGACCTACCGCTGGAGCAACCTGGATTTTGAGGCGAATGCCCGGGACGGCCATGGGGTGGACTGGCCCATCCGTTATGAGGATATAGAACCCTGGTATACCTATGTGGAAAAATTTGCCGGGATCAGCGGGGAACCCCTGGGTTTGCCCCAGCTGCCCGACAGCCACTTCCTGCCCCCAATGGAACTGAATTGCGTGGAGAAACACGTCAAGAGCCGTATCGAGGGTGAATTCCCCGGTCGCCACATGATCATCGGCCGGGTGGCACACCTGACCGAGCCCCTCAACGGCCGTGGGAAGTGCCAGTACAGAAACCGGTGCAGCAGGGGATGTCCTTACGGGGCGTATTTCAGCAGCAATGCCGTGACCCTCCCGGCCGCCCAGGCCACAGGGAACCTGACGATCCGCCCCTACTCGATCGTACAATCCATCCTCTACGACGAAGATAAGGGCCTGGCCACGGGGGTTCGCATTATCGACGCAGAAACCGGGGAGTCCATGGACTACCGCGCACGCATCGTCTTCTGCAATGCTTCCGCCCTGAGCACCACCCAGATCCTGATGAATTCCAAATCTAACCGCTTCCCGGAGGGTATGGGGAACGACAGTGGGGAGCTGGGGCATAACCTGATGGACCACACCTACCGGGTGGGCGCCACAGCCCGGGTCCCGGGTTTTGAAGACAAATATTACAGCGGTCGCAGGCCAAACGGTATTTATATCCCGCGCTATGTCAATGTGGACGAGGGTTCCAGGTCCCGGGATTTCGTCCGGGGCTTTGGGTTCCAGGGCGGTGGGTACCGGGGGGGGAACCCGGCTAACATAAGCGACTTCGGGGCTGGTTTCAAGGAAGAAATCCTCAAGCCGGGGCCCTGGGAATTCTTTATTACCGGCTTTGCGGAATGCCTGCCCTACCACGAGAACAAGGTGTCCCTGGACACTGAAAACACGGACAAATGGGGCCAGCCCACCCTGGCCATCGACTGCGAATTCAAGGAAAACGAAAAAGCCCTGAACCGGCAGATCCGCAAAGATGCAGTGGAAATGCTCGAGAAGGCGGGCCTTGAAAATGTCATGGGCTTCGATAACGAGCATGAACCCGGGTATGGCATCCACGAAATGGGAACCGCCCGAATGGGTCGCGACCCCAGGACCTCCGTGCTGAACGGCACCAACCAGATACACGCCGTGAAAAACGTCTTTGTGACGGACGGGGCCTGTATGACATCGTCCTCCTGCGTTAATCCTTCGCTGACCTATATGGCTTTAACCGCCCGGGCAGCGGACCACGCGGTTTCCGAACTCAATAAATTCAATATCTGACATGGATCGAAGAAGCGCACTTAAAAAGACCGGACTGGTGGCGGGAGCTGCCCTGGCCCTGCCTACCGCCCTCTCCCTCCTCCAGGCCTGCCAAAACGAAAAGCGGCCGGACTGGACACCGGAATTCCTCTCCCCCGGCGAGGCCGCCCTGGTAACCGCCCTGGTGGATACAATCCTGCCCCGTACGGAAACCCCGGGCGGGCTGGACGTAAAAGCGGATATGTTTATGGATAAGGTCTTTGCGAGGGTTTACGACCCGGAGGCCCGGGAGGCACTCCGCAAGGAACTGGCCGCCTTTGATGCCAGGTGCGTGGCTGGCCAGGGCGATGTATTTGCAGCACTCGGGGATACCGAACGAGCGAGCGTACTTAAGGCCGAAGAAGCTGCCGGGGGGAAATTCAACCCGGGGGTGTGGGGGACGGCCGTCGGGGAGCAGGAACCCGTCAGTTTTTACCGCAATTTGAAATCCATGATGATCTGGGCCTATTTCTCCTCGGAGGAAATCGGCAAGAACGTACTGAGCTACGACCCGATACCCGGGGCGTACCAGGGGTGTATCCCCCTATCCGATGTGGGGAATCGCTGGAGCCTTTAGGTGGGTTATCCGATAATCCGCCGTTCGCCGAAGAAGGGTTGCTCGTAGTACCGCGTACCCGTGGCCTTATAGAGCGCATTGGCCAGGGCCCCCTGAATGGGCGGCAGGGAAGGTTCCCCGAGGCCGGTCGGGTCGATCCCGTTGTCCACGAAATACGTCTCTATGGATTTAGGTGCCTCGGCGTTGCGGATTAGCCGATAGGTGTCGAAATTGGATTGTTCCGCCCGGCCGTCCCGGAAAGTGAGCGCGCTGAACGTCGCGTGCCCGATTCCGTCGACGATACCGCCTTCCACCTGGTTTTTGGCGCTGAGCGGGTTGATGACAATCCCGCAATCCACCGCACAATAAACCTTCTCCACCTTGGGCGTATTCGCCTCGACCTTCAAGTCCATAACCTGTGCTACATACGAGTTGTGGCAGAAATATGCTGCCACCCCGCGGGACAGGCCGCTGGGGGGCCCGGCTTCCCAATTCGATTTCTCCCGGACCAGTTTCAGGACCCCCGCATAGCGCTCCGGGTCGTAATCATTCGTTTCGGGATCCCCTACCGGGTCCTTGATGGCCCGGTCAAATAGTTCCAGGCGGAACTCGATCGGATCCTTGCCCGCTGCCTCGGCTACTTCGTCCATAAAGGCCTGTTCGGCCCCGGCGATGAAATTGGATCGGGGGGCGCGCCAGGCGCCGGTGGTCACCAGCGTCGGCAGGGCGTGTTTCTCGGCCAGGTAGTTGTCCACAGCCCCGGCGGGGAAACGGTTTTCAAAAACCAAATCGTCGTTGGTCCCCACCCCGCGAACATGCCAGGCTATCAGGTTGCCCGCCTCATCCAGGCCGGCCTTGTAGTGTATCTTATAGGAGGGCCGGTAGGTTCCCTGTGTCATATCGTCCTCCCGGGTGTAAACCAGTTTCACAGGTGCCTGCATTTTCCTGGAGATCATGGCCGCTTCAACGGCAAATGTCCCATAGAGTCGCCGCCCGAAGCCGCCGCCCATCCGGGTCATCATCACATCGATTTTTTCCTTGGGCATGCCCAGGACGGACACCAGGGTGTTCTCCAGGTATTCCGGGGTTTGTATCGGGCCCAGTAACTCAGCTTTCTCCGGGGTTACATGGGCAAAGAAATTCATGGGTTCCATCGTGTTGTGGGCCAAAAAAGGCGCACTGTAGGTACTTTCCACCACTTTGGCAGCCTGTGCAAAGGCCCTTTGCACATTCCCATCCTCCCGTGCGGGCTTTTCAGGGGCGGTTGCCAGCAGCCTATCGAGTTCCTCTTCGTGGTAGGCCGTGCTCTCCAGGGTCCCGTCGGCCTCCCACTCTGCCTGCAACGCTTTCTTGGCCTGCATGCACTCCCAGGTGCTCTCGCCGACAATGGCCACCATCTCGGGGATGGCTCCCCCATCCGACCACTGCCTTTCAGCACCTTCCGGGTAGACGACAATCGGGAACACATCCCGGATACCCGGCATGGATTTTACCGATTCCGCATCCACGGACTTCAATTTCATCCCGAATGCCGGCGGATGGGCCACCATGGCAATCAGCATCCCGTCCCGCTGTACGTCCAGTCCAAACAAGGGCTCCCCCTTTACGATCTTCGGGCCGTCCACGTTCTTGCGGTCTGTCCCGATTATCGTAAAATCTTTTGGCTCTTTCAACGCCACTTCCTCCGGGACTTCAAGGGCCGCGGCAGCAGATGCCATTTCCCCGTAACCGGCAGATTGGCCGGAGGCTTCGTGATGGAGCATTCCCTCCGAGGTCGTTACCTCCTCCACCGGGACCTCCCAGGCCTGGGCCGCCGCCTGTCGGAGCATCTGTCGGGCCGTAGCCCCGGCCAGCCTGAGGCCCTGCCACCCCTGTCGGATGGATTGGCTGCCCCCGGCCAGTTGGCGGGTGAAAATATCGAGGTTCAGGGGGGCCTGCTCCACGATGACACGTTCCCAGTCGATATCCAGTTCGTCTGCCACAATCATCGGCATGGCCGTCTTGACATTCTGCCCGATTTCCGGGTTGGGCGACATGATGGTCACCACCCCGTTATCGCCGATTTTCAGGAAGCCGTTGATTTCAAACCACTCGTCTGGCATGGCCAGGGCAGCTTCCCGGGCAGCTTCGTCCTTGCAGGAGGCGAGCCAACTGAAGCCGAGCATCATGCCTCCCCCCGCCAGGGCGGAAGATTTAATAAACGAGCGTCGTCCGATGGATGTTTTTATCAGTGTCATTTTCTTGGGATTACTGGGATTCTAAAAGTTATTATGGGTGCCTCAGGATCCTGATGGGCCCTGCCATTCCCTGGCTTTACCTCAGGTAGCCGGTTGGTCGGCGGCCAGCTTGATGGCCTTTTTGATCCGTACATAGGTGCCGCACCGGCAAATATTGCCGTTCATGGCCGATTCGATATCGGTATCACTGGGGTTCGGGTTGCTCTTGAGCAAGGCGGCGGCCGACATGATCTGCCCGGTCTGGCAGTAACCGCATTGGGGGACGTCCACCTCCAGCCAGGCTTTCTGGACCGGGTGGTCCCCGTTCTCCGAAAGGCCTTCGATGGTGGTGACTTCCTGGTCGCCTACCGAGGATACCGGCAGGGAACAGGAACGGGTTGCCGTGTCCCCGAGGTGTACCGTACAAGCACCGCACTGCGCGATCCCGCAGCCGTATTTGGTCCCGACCATATTCAGATGGTCGCGCAAGACCCACAATAGCGGGGTGGTCGGGTCCACGTCCACCTCCATCCGGGTTCCGTTGATTTTCAGGTTGTAAACTGCCATGGATAAAAATTTTGCAATAAGTTAGTGAGTTTACCAGAATTATCCCCGGACGCTTCTTTGATAAACTGTTAAATCGACAGATATTTAACAAAAATTAACAACGCTTCCGCAATTGAATCGAATGGAAAACAAACCCCGGATAGTGATTGTGGGTGGCGGCTTCGGCGGGATCGAACTCGCCAAATCGCTTCGGCGACTGCCTGTGGATGTCCTGCTCATCGACCGTAACAACTACCACAATTTCCAACCGCTCATGTACCAGGTGGCCACGGGGGGTCTGGAGCCCGACAGCATTGCTTATCCGGTAAGGCGTATCTTCCGCCGATCCAGGAACGTCCGGTGCCGTATGGCGGAGGTCAGCCTGGTGGACTGGGAGCGCAGCCGCTTGTTTACCTCCATCGGTACCGTCCCATACGACTACCTGGTAATCGCCACGGGCAGCCAGACAAACTATTTCAATTTTGAACCCGTCAAGGACCGGATGCTCACCCTCAAGTCATTGCCGGACGCACTGAATATCAGGAGTTTCGTCTACCAGAACCTTGAAAAGGCCATTGCCAATTACAGCGGGGAGCCCCTGGAGGAAATCATGAATATTGCCATTGTGGGGGGCGGGCCGGCAGGTATTGAACTGGCAGGGGCCCTGGCTGAGATGAAAAAACATGTCATCCCCAAGGATTTTCCGGACCTGGACACCTCGCTGATGAGCATCAACCTCTATCAGAGCGGTGATCGGGTCCTCAACGCCATGTCGGTAATGGCCTCGAAAAAAGCCCTGGAGTACCTCGGGGACCTGGGCGTCAATGTGCTGCTCAATTCCCGTGTTACCGATTACCGGGACGACCAGGTGCATTTATCGGACGGAACCCGGTTCCCCACCGACACGGTCATCTGGACGGCCGGGGTCAGGGCTGCCCCCTTGAATGGCTTACCGGAATCCTGCCTCCTTAAGGGAAACCGGATTGCGGTAGACGCCTTCAACCAGGTAACCGGCCTGGACAATGTCTACGCCATCGGCGACGTCGCCGCCTGCATAACCCGGGAGGCGCCGCGCGGCCTGCCCATGCTGGCCCCGGTTGCACAGCAACAGGGACGGCACCTGGCCGGGAATATCCGGCGGTTGTTAAGGCGTCAGGAGCCGGTACCCTTTGAATACAGCGACCGGGGGGCGATGGCCACCGTCGGGAGGGCCCGGGCGGTAGCCGACCTCCCCAGATGGAAATTCCAGGGGACTTTTGCCTGGGTGGTCTGGATGGGCGTCCATATCTATTCCCTGGTCGGGTTCCGGAACAAACTCTCCGCCCTTTACCACTGGGCTTTTAACTACCTGAGTTACGACCGTCCCCTCGGACTGATTATCCGGCCCTATCGCAGGGAAGGGCGGCAGGAGCCGCCGCCGGACGGGGGACGATCTCCCGGCGATTAAACCCTCGTGCGAAATCGGGGTCTAACATCTCGGTGCCTGCTCCGGCAAGCCCCCTGTGCGTCCCTATGGGGATTCCCCGGGAAGCACAAATCGCACAGCACCGGGAAAAACAACAAACAAAAAGCACTAAACAACCAACATGATGAAACCATTTAGAATACTGTTACTCCTTGCAATCCTGACGGGAATTGCCGGCACGTGCCTGGCACAAGATCCCGGGACCTACAAAATTGTCGTAGAAGGCTTCGACTGGGGCCCTGCCGTAAATAAAGTCGTCCTGGATATGGGGGAAACGATCAGCGAACCGCCGGCGGGGAATTTCTCCGTGCACGCCACGCGCAGCACAGACCTGGCAGAGATCCCGGAAGCGATGGCGGCCGGAGCCAGGACCGTCCTGAGCACTTACGTGTCGGATGCCCGCGGTAGCCGAACCGGGGAAGGAAGCCACCTGACACTTGTCCTCGGGGTTGGCCCGCACCTGCCCATCGGATCGCCCTTCCAATACGCACAAAACGAAAAAGTCCGGGGCAATTTCTGGGTCGATTACCGGGTAGCCGTTACCCACCTGCCCACCCTGCGCACCTGGACTGAAAAAACCGGTCGGATCATGCCGCTGGTAGATTCCTTTGACCTGGAGGGCTCTTTCCAGTATGCCCCCGGAAAATCCATGTCCTATGCGGCCTTCAGCCCACCGGCAAACGGTGGCAAAAAACCGCTTATTATCTGGCTCCACGGGGGCGGGGAAGGTGGGACAGACCCCACAGTGGCCCTCCTGGGCAACCGGGCCGCCAATTACGCGGCCCCGGAAATCCAGGTCCTCTTCGGCGGGGCCTATGTCCTGGTCCCCCAGGCTCCGACCTTCTGGATGAATCGGGAAGGCGGCGGTTATACGCGGGGCGATGTGGAGGATATATACAATGAAGGGCTGATGGATTTGATCCGGGCGTATGTCGCCGATAACCCGGGGATCGACCCGGACCGGATCTACGTGGGCGGTTGCAGCAACGGCGGTTATATGAGCCTCAAACTGCTATTGAAGGACCCGGATTATTTTGCGGCGGCCTACATCAGTGCCCTGGCCTACCACGCCGAGCATGTGACCGATGCGCAGATCCGCAGCATCCGCAAAGTGCCGATATGGTTTATCCATTCCAAGGATGACCCGGTGACCGTTCCGGAAGAAACCGTGGTGCCAATCTACAACCGCCTGTTGGGCGCGGGGGCAAGAGATGTCCATTTCTCCTATTACGACCACGTAACGGACATCACCAACCAGTACGGGGGGGAAGGTTTCCATTACAGCGGGCACTGGTCCTGGATCTATTCCCACGCCAATGAGGCCCGCAGGGATTTCGACGGGGGGCCCGTACGGGTAGATGGCCGGCCGGTTACGATTATGGAATGGCTCGCAGCCCAGAAAAATTGATGCACCTGACGTACCGGCGGGTCAGTCTGCCGTTTCGTAGGCAAACCGGACGATTTGGGCGGGGCCGATAAAACCCTGCCCCCTGGAGGCATCCCACTCGGCGGTCAGGTCCATGGCCTGGACCTCTTCCAGGGATTTACCACTTTGTCGGGCCGTCCGGACACGGTTGCGGATGGCCGCTACCATGTCGCGAAATTCCAGGAGTTCAGACCGGCCCATTACGGGTCCGTGGCCCGGGATTATCCGCGTGTCGTCATCCACGATAAACAAGGCCATATTCAGGTTGCGCAACAGCCCGTCGATATCCCCGCCGGATGACTGGTCTATAAAAGGGTATCCGTTTACAAAGTTGTCGCCCATATGGATGGCGTTATCTTCCGGGAAATAGATATAGGTATCTCCGTCTGTATGGGCCGGGTCCACATGCATCAGGTGCATGCTGCGCCGGGGGCTCAGGTGGAGGGTCAGCTCGTCGTTGAAGGTGATCCGGGATAAGGCGGCATACGGTGCCGGCTCGGAAATACCCCGTTCTCCCCGGTCCACGCGCATGCCCATACGCTTGCGGACATTTTCATGTGCCACCAGGATGGCTCCCTGGTTTGCGAGGTTTTCATTGCCCCCCACATGGTCGCCGTGCCAGTGGGTGTTCACCACGAACCGTACCGGCTTGTCCGTAACGCCCTCAACAGCAGCGAGGATTTTGTCCGTCAGTTCGGCAAACTGGTCGTCGATCACGTAGGCATAGTCGTCCCCGATCGCCAGGCCTATATTCCCCCCGGCACCAAACAGGACATACAGGCTGTCGGTAACCTGTTCTGCGGTTACCTGTACCTGGTCCCAGTCGCGTTGGGCGGCTAATTCCTGGTTGAAAAGCAAAACGACGCAAAGGACGAGGACAGGTCTGAGGCAGGCGGGGAATCCGGAGCGGGGGGCAAGCGACCGGGCAGGTCGGACCCCGAGGCCGGGTACTGGTTTGTGAGAAGGCTTCATCGATTCTGTTTTTTTGGGCAAAAGTTTATAGCCCCATGAAGATACCTAATTCCTCGCATATCAGGTTTTCAATGAATTCTAATCGTATTCTAAAACCCTGACCTCCCGTATTTAGCGGCAATTCCGTAGATTTAGAACCTATCAAACCCACCGCCTGCTATGGGGACCCGTATCCTCCTGATCGAAGATGAATACGCCATTGCCTCCTTTGTTTCCCAGGGGTTGCAGGAGTCGGGCTATTCGGTCACGGTCTGTTACGACGGGGAAAAGGGGCTTGAGATGCTGCGGGAGGTGGCCTGCGACCTGGTCATCCTGGACATTGTCCTCCCGGGGATGGACGGCAGGGAAGTCGCCCGCGCCATCCGCGAACGGGGCCTGGATATCCCTATTTTGATGCTCACAGCCCTGGGGTCTACCGAGAATGTGGTCCGCGGGCTCGATTCGGGAGCGGATGATTACCTGGTCAAACCATTTAAATTCAAAGAACTCGAGGCGCGTGTACGGGCCCTTTCCCGGCGCCGGGCTACAGGCCCCCGGGGCAACCGCACGTTATCGGCAGCCGACCAGGAACTAGACAGGGATGCGAAAACCGTTAAACGCGGGGGAGAAGAAATCTCCCTGACGGCTACCGAATATCGGCTTTTGGAGTACCTGTTGCTCAATAAAAACAGGGTGCTGAGCCGGATTGACATCCTGGAAAGTGTCTGGGATATCACCTTCAACCTGGGGACCAATGTGGTGGATGTCTATGTGAATTACCTGCGGAACAAAATCGATAAGCCTTTTGACTCGAAACTGATCCAAACCGTGATCGGTATGGGGTACACCCTGAAAGACAACGAACCATGAAGCCCGTATACCCCATATGCCGATCCGAACAACCCAGATGCCGACCCGAACCACCTGCTTGCGAACCCTATTAAAATAGCCAAGACCTTCCCATGCGCCTCAGAACCCGGATCACTGCGATTTTTGTCCTGCTCACCGCCCTGTTGCTCCTGGGGGTCTTTACTTTTATCTTCCTGTTTTCCGGCTTTTATACCCAGCGGGAGTTCAAAGTCCGGATGGAAGGACGCCTCGTCCAACTGGCAACGGTCCTGGAAACCAGCCCGGTGTTGGGGACTGCTCCGGGCGAGGAGGGCACCGCGGACCTGGCCGCTTATCAGGGTCCGGCCCTGCCTGAAGAGGCTGTGGGGGCTTATCCCATCCCTTCGCACCCGGAGATGGCCGAAATCATTGCCGGCCAGGGGTTACCCGAATCCTTTGCCCGTGACCTGCAGGAATCCGGATCGGCCACCTGGGAACAGGGGGGCCGCTTTTATCGGGGGATGCTGGCAGATTTGCCCGGGGGGGAAACCCTGCTGCTACTCAGCGCCCGGGACACCTACGGGCTCAATAAACAGCGGAACCTGCTGAACCTCCTGATCCTCGCCTATGCCCTGAGCCTGGCCTGCCTGTTGTTGTTGGGCGAATATTTTGCCTCACAGGCCCTCAACCCGATTAACCGGATCATCCGCAAGGTACAGTCCATCCGGGCCGGAAACCTGGATGAACGCCTGGAAGTGGGCCGGGGAAAAGACGAGCTCGCCGAACTGGCAGGGACGTTCAACAACATGCTCGACCGACTGGAGATCGCCTTTGACCAGCAGAGCCGTTTTATCAATAACGCATCCCACGAATTGCGGAACCCCCTCACCGCCATCCTGGGGCTTACCGAGGTGGGACAGACCCGGCAACGGGATGCCGCCTCCTACCGGGATCTGCTGCGGGACATTGAAAGGGAAGCAAATCGCCTCGACCACCTGGTAGACGGGTTGCTCCAACTCGCACAGACAGGGGAATCCGGGAAAGGATTTACCGCTGTACCCTTTCGGGTGGATGAAATCGCCATGGAGATCAAGGAGGCGATGACCGTTTCCGGCCCGGGCGAAAGGATTCGCCTGGACCTGGAACAATTACCTGACGATGCGCGTGAAATTACCCTCACCGGCAGTCCGACACTCTTTAAGGTGGCCCTTGGAAATATTGTCGAAAATGCCTGTAAATATTCCGGGGACCATCCCGTACAACTCCGGGTTCTCAACGACGGAAACGACATCCTCATCCTGGTTGCTGACAAAGGGGTGGGGATACCCCCTGGTGAACTCACCAATATCTTCGAGCCGTTTTACCGGGGTTCAAACGTGCGGTCGAGCCGGGGATACGGCTTCGGCCTGCCGATGGCCTACCGGATCGTCCGCCTGCACCACGGGGATATCCGGATTTCCTCCCAGCCGGGCAAGGGGACCCTGGTCACTATCCGCGTGCCCAACCTGCAGGGGCAGCGCGGCCTGGCATAACCAAAGATTCTAATCCTATTCTAATCTGCTTCTTAAGCCGTCCCAATACCCGGGCTGTAGTTTCACACCCAATGAAAATCAGAAAGTTATGAGAAGTGTCCTGATCCCAACCGATTTTACCCCCGAGTCGCTGCAACTCATGGAATACGCCCTGCTGAATTTCCCTGGCGAGCCACTCCACGTGGTCCTCGTCCACGGGCTGCGTTCCCCGGATTCCAAATGGGGCCTGATCCAATTCTCCTCCCGCAGGGAAGCGAAGAAACTGCGGTCAGAGGCATTTGAAAATGCGCTGAACCGGATTTGCAAGACACATGCCAGGTCTATCGGGTCGGTACAGACCCTGATGTTTACCGGGCGGAACACCCACGCTTTTAAGAATGCGATTGAACCCCTGGGGATCACCGATGCGGTCGTACCGGAAAACGGCACCCTCAACTGCCGGAACCGACGCAGCTTCGACCCCACCCGCTATATCCGGAAATGTGTCGACTGCGTAGCGGAGGTACCTTATGAAACGGATCAAAGGGAGGCTTCAAGGCAACAGTTTTCCCTTCAGAACCTGCTCAACCTGCGCACCTGATTTACCCCTTGGCAGCGAGTTGTTTGCGGACCATGGCGGCCAGCGTCTTCCCGTCTGCCCTGCCCGCGAGCTTTTGGGTAACAACCCCCATGACTTTGCCCATGTCCTGCATCCCGCCGGCACCTACCTGGTCGATGGCGGCTGCCACCTCGGCTTCCATTTCCGATTCGCTGAGCTGTTCGGGTAAGAAGCGTTCCAGGATAGCGGCCTGGGCCAATTCCGGCCCTGCCAGGTCTTCCCTGCCCTGCTTTTGGTAGATCTCCGCGCTTTCCTTGCGCTGTTTCACCTGCTTCTGGACCAGGGCAACCTCCTCGGCCTCCGTCAGGCCTTTGGCCCCGCCCTTCTCGGTTTTTGCAAGCAACAACGCCGATTTTACGGCCCGAAGCGCCTCCAGGGCCACGGTATCTTTGGCCTTCATGGCGGCCTTCATCTCGTCCATGACGCGGTCTTGTAATGACATTTCTATCGGATTTAAATGGAAGGCAAAGATACGCAACCCGCCCGGGGTTCAAAAATTAACCCCGGCCGTTGGGGCCGGGGTTCATTCCATACAGGTCGCAGTGGGGTGAAACCTGTGTGGGGGTTAATCTACGTTGTCGTGCAGGAAGGAATTGTTGGAGCGGAGGCGCATTTCCTCATTGCTGTCCTCGCTCAGCGTGGTCCGGGAAACCTTGGAATCGCCGCGCTTGGCCTCGGTCAGGTCCACTCCCTGCCGCTTATAGGCAGGTTCCTTTTCGATGTCGTCTATCGTGGTGCGGTTGTGCTGGAACTTGTAGTTGAAGTCCTTGAGCTTGCGCCGGCGCTCATCGGCGCGTTCCCTGAGGATCTCGCTGATAGGCCGGTCGGTTGGGTCGGCATTGGGGGTCGGGCTTTCTGACCCGGAACCCTCCACCGTCTTCTTCTCAAATACCAGTTCGTCCTCGACGATTTTCGGTTCGAACTTCTCCGCCTTGGAGGTGGCGCCGGTCAGTTGCTGCTCCAGTTCCATGTAATCCTCCAGGCTGTACCGGGTTTCCCCTTCCTTTTTATACTCGAGTACCGGGGTGATTTCGACGTGTTCCCGAACTTCCATGTCCCGGACATCCTCATCCAGGTCAAAAGTAATGACGTTTTTGCCGGATTCCTCTGCCTCTTCCTGTTGATCCAGGGGCATATCGAAGTGCAGGCTGATCTGATCCTGCTCCGGGGCATCTGCCATTACCACCTCCGGGTCCACTACTTCGATATCGTTGATCAGGTCTTTGGAATCGATCATGATAAAATCCTCATCGGCAACTTCTTCCGCCACGACCTCTTCGTAAAACACATTGAAGTTCCGAAGGTATTGGGTAGTGGGGATGAGCTGCGGATCTTCTTCCGCGGGGGTGGCAGCTTTTGAAGCTGCTTCAGGGGTAGTGGGAGCATCCTCCCGGGCAGCTTGAGGGGTTTCGGACGGGATTCCCGTTCCGGGGTTCTCATCGGTATCCCCTTCCAGTTCCAGGGTGTGCACTACCCGTTGCTGGCCGGGGTCCGACAGGTCCTGCTGGGCTTTTTGCTCGTCCTCCAGGGTGTGGATGATCTTTTTGGATTCCGTATTGACAATATCGTTTTGCTGGTCGATGTTAAAACCGGTGGCAATCACGGTTACGGCAATCGCCTCGCCGAGTCCTTCGTCCTCCCCGACACCCATGATGATATTGGCGCCGTGGCCGGCTTCGATCTGGATGTGGTCGTTGATTTCCCCGATTTCGTCGATGGTGATTTCCTGTGAGCCGGAAACGATCAGCAGCAACACGTTTTTGGCACCGGTAATCTTGTTGTCGTTCAGCAGGGGCGAATCCAGGGCCTTCATGATGGCTTCCTGGGCCCGGGCCGAACCGGTGGCCGCGGCGGACCCCATGATGGCGGTGCCGCTGTTGGAAAGAACCGTCTTGGCATCCCGCAGGTCGATGTTCTGGGTGTAGTGGTGGGTAATTACCTCGGCAATGCCCCGGGCCGCGGTGGAGAGCACCTCGTCGGCTTTGGAGAAGCCCGCCTTAAAGCCCAGGTTCCCGTAGACTTCCCGCAATTTATTATTGTTGATGACAATCAGGGAGTCCACATTGTTGCGCAACCGTTCGATCCCCCTTTGAGCCTGCTCGCAGCGCATTTTCCCCTCAAAGAGGAACGGGATGGTGACGATCCCCACGGTGAGGATATCCATCTCCTTGGCCTGCTTGGCGATGATCGGAGCAGCCCCGGTTCCCGTACCGCCCCCCATTCCGGCGGTAATGAAAACCATCTTGGTGGTCTGCTGGAGCATCTGTTTGATCTCTTCCATGCTCTCCAGGGCCGCCTGCTCCCCCACCTCCGGGTTGGCCCCGGCCCCGAGGCCTTCGGTCAGGGAAACGCCCAACTGGATCTTGTTGGGGACCGAGCTGTTCTGCAGCGCCTGGGCGTCCGTGTTGCATATTACAAAATCGACCCCGTTGATCCCTGCCTGGAACATATGGTTGATGGCATTGCTGCCACCACCGCCAACGCCGATAACCTTAATCACGTTGCTTTGGTTCTTTGGCAGGTCGAAGGTGATATTGTCCATTTCCATGTTGTTGCTCTTTTATTGATTTATGAATGGGTATGTGGTTGTATTTTCAATTGCGGGTTACCCGGCTATTCGGCGTTATCCAGAAATTCCTTGAGCCGGTCCGTCCATTTGTCGAATACGGAGCGTCGCGGTTTGTCCACCTCCCCGGAACGGCCCGAGGCCGGAGCCCCTTCCAGGACCATCTCCTTTTCGGTTTCCTGCATTTCCGTCTGGCCGTCCTTGCGGGTATGCCGGTGTTTGTTCTCTACGGCGTTCATCAGCAGGCCCACGGCCGTGGCATAGGTGGGGCTGGCAATTTCCGCGTCCGAATCCCCGGCCAGGTGCTCGTTCGGATAGCCGATCCGCGTGTCCATCCCGGTGATGTACTCCACGAGTTGCTTCAGGTGCTTGAGCTGGCTGCCGCCGCCCGTCAGTACGATCCCTGCGATCAGTTTCTTTTTCTGGTCCTCGTGCCCGTAGTTCTTGAGATCGGAAGAGCGTCGTGTAGGGAAAGAGTGTCACAGGTGGTGTAGATCTC
>CAXQQM010000016.1:0-28614 GCA_964226055.1 Robiginitalea sp.
CTGCCGTACAGCCCGGGTATCTCAGGTTCGATTTTTCGCATTTTTCAAAGTTGAAGGAAGAGGAGTTGCAGCGCGTGGAGGCGCTGGTCAACCAGCGGATTGCCGAAGGACTCCCCCTGGAAGAAGAACGTCGAATCCCCATGAAGGAAGCCCTGGAAGCAGGGGCCATGGCGCTGTTCGGGGAGAAGTACGGGGAGACGGTTCGAACGGTGCGATTCGGGAATTC
This sequence comes from Robiginitalea sp., assembly GCA_964226055.1. Lineage (GTDB taxonomy): Bacteria > Bacteroidota > Bacteroidia > Flavobacteriales > Flavobacteriaceae > Robiginitalea. The sequence continues at coordinate 227 of CAXQQM010000016.1, forward strand.
CATCGAGCTTTGCGGGGGCACCCACGTAGGGAATACCGCAGAGATCTGGCATTTTAAAATCCTGTCGGAAGGTGCGGTGGCTGCAGGGGTCAGGCGCATCGAGGCGATAACGTCCGATGCGGTCCGGGAGTACTTTGCCGAAAAAGAACGCGTACTGGAGGCCATCCGGACCCGGTTAAAAAACGCCCAGGACCCCTTGCAGGCCGTAGAAAGCCTGCAGGAGGAGAACGCCGGGTTGAAAAAAGAGCTCGAACGACTCAAGCGGGAACAGGCCGGCAACCTCAAGGGGGAACTGAAATCAGCCCTCGAAAAGCGGGAAGGGTTCCAATTCCTCGCCCGGCAGGTAGACCTGGATGCTTCCTCCATGAAAGACCTGGCTTTCCAGCTGGGCGGGGAGGTGGAAGACCTTTTTCTGCTGCTCGGCTCGGAGCAGGACGGGAAGGCCCTCCTGACGCTGTATATTTCCAAAGGGCTGGCAGCGGAGAAAGGCCTGAATGCCGGGGCCATTATACGGGATCTCGGCAAACACATCCAGGGAGGGGGCGGCGGACAACCGTTCTTTGCCACGGCCGGGGGAAAAAACCCCTCGGGCATCGGGAAAGCCCTGGAGGCGGCTGCAAGTTATTTGCAATAACCGAACCGCGTGAACAGCGCATTCAACATGAAAAGATTTATCGCAGGCGTTTTACTGGCACTGGCGGCCGTCCTGATCTACAGGTCCTGCCGGCAGGAGTCTGAACGCGAATCGGTATTGCAGGAGCAGTCCCGGCTGATCCAGAAACAGGTTGAGCAGGTCTCCAAGCTGATCGTCACCGAAGGACACTTCGCAGAGGTTTTCACCTACGAGGATTCCCGGGAATTATTCGGTTCCCTGCTCTCAGCCCGCAAACGGGCCCTGGTAGTAGTCAATGCCCGGGCTACGGTGGCCTATGACCTCGGGGGTCTTACCTATCGGCTCGACCCGGAAACCCGGACACTGCACCTGCTGCATATCCCCGACCCGGAAATTGTGATTGTGCCCGATATCGAATACTACGATGTGACTGCAGATTTTCTCAACCCTTTCGAGGCGGAGGATTACAACGCGATCAAGGACCGGGTAACAGAGCGCATCCGCAGCCAGGTGGAAACTTCCACCCTGCGCAGCAATGCGCAAAACCGCCTTTTGAGCGAACTGGCCGAATTCTGGGTGCTCACCCGGTCCATGGGCTGGCAGCTTACCTATCAGGAGCGCGCCCTGGATTCCTTACCAGGCCCGGGGATCCTTCAGTAAGTAACCGTTTCCCCCCGGGCCAGGACCACGCCGTCATCGACCAGGTGGCCGATTTCGGGCCGCCGCTGTTTTACCGCTTCCAGGTGGTCCAGGATTTCCCTGGCAAAACCGGCGTCCTTTCCACCTTTGGCCAGTTCGTAGAGTTCCACCGGCAGCAGCCAGTCTTCTGGGAAGTGGTTTTTGAGTTCACGAAGGACCTTGTTGCGCGAGATGGTCGTGTTGGTTCCCTCGCGGAATTCACGGACCTGGCCGTACAGGCGTTCCAGCCGCAGCCGCTCCGGACTTTTCCTGGGTTTGATGGTCGTGGTTTCCGGGGTGTGCGTGACCCGGTCGAAACTTGCGTTGTCGGCCGGCCCGTTGAACGCCGAGACTATCTGTTCCCCCACCGCCATATGGTAGAGCCCCTGGTCCGGGGTGTAGAGCTCCCGGTCTGTATGGGTCACCCGGCAGTCCGAGAAGGTGATCAGGATAATCTCACCTTGCAGGTTCCGGGTCCCCGTGACGATATCCCCTTCCACGACCACCCCGCCTTCAAATTCCAGGCGTACGCGTTCCCCTTCATAGATCTTGTAGGCTTTCAGGTCGCGCGGGCTCATGTCCTCGATGGCCAGGTTGATGCCCTTGAGCTTGCCTACGGGTGCGCCGAAACCGTCCGGGTGATGGGCCGCCGAATGCCCGATCAGTTCTTTTTCGCGATAGGCGAGGGCCGTGGCCCCCAGGGTTTGGATATAAACGGGCTTCCCGTCGTGGGGTATCACATCGGTAAACACCCCTGAAACCTGGAGGCCCGTACTGAACTCGGCCGTACCCAGTGCCCCCGAACGTATCAACTTTTCGATCCCGTCCAGGCCGCCTTTACGCAGCGCCATGGTCCCTGCAAATTCCTCGAGGACCTGGCTGAGGAAGGCGAAGTCCGGGGTGACAAACAATTGCGGCTGGGGTTTGGTGATGTCGAAGGAAGTCCGCACCGCTTCGATGGAATAAGGGATTTTTTTCACCTTGTCGGTCATGCACCAGCTGCTTTCCCCGATAGAAGAGAGCAGGCCGGCCCCGTAGATCTTCGGGTTTTCCGGCGTGCCGATCAGGCCGTATTCCACCGTCCACCAATGCAGGTTCCGGATGAGCGACATTTCGCTGGGCGCCACATCCCGGGCTTGCAACTCGTCGATCCGGGCCTCTGCCTTTTCGATTTCTTCCGGGTCCGTACCCGTGGCCTCTTTGATGATGGACAGGTGGCGGACAGCCTCGTAAACCTCGTAGTCATGGGCACTGGATATCGCCTTGCAACCGATCTCCCCGAAACGCCGCAGGTATTCCGCGTATTCCGGGTTCGCAATAATCGGGGCATGGCCGGCTCCCTCGTGGATGATGTCCGGGGCCGGGGTGTATTCGATGTGGTCGAGTTGGCGGATATCGGAAGCGATGACCAATACGTTGTAGGCCTGGAATTCCATAAAAGCCGCTGGCGGGATAAATCCGTCTACCGCCACGGCAGCCCAGCCGATTTCCTTAAGGATGCGGTTCATCCCGTACATATTCGGGATATGATTTTCGGTGATCCCGGTTTTTTTCAGGCCGGGGAGGTAAGAGGGGTGGGCTACCCGGCTGAGGTAGTCCACGTTTTTTCGCATAACATACCGCCAGACTGCCTGGTCGATAGGGGTGTAATCGTCGTAATTCTGGGGTTTGATGTATTGCCTCAGGTGCCGGGGCAAACGGTCCAGTATCGGGTTGCTTTCGTAGCTCATAGACAAATTTTCACGCTATTTAAAGATACGAATTTGACAGGTTCCGCGAAAAAGGAAAAACCCTGCCGGGGCAGGGTTCTGAGTTTTCCAGGAGGCTGGATAAAGGATCAATTGGCAGCGACGCCATCTGGCGGGTACCGCTCCAGGATCCGGGATACAAAGGCCCGGATGCGTTCTTCTTTCTTTTCGATGTTCGAGGTGTTCCCGAGGATGCCGGTCCCCTTGCCCTGCCAGACGAGCTCTTTGGCTTCGGCATCGATCAGGTCGATGTACAGCGTGCCCTCCGTACGGGTGGTGACCGTGGATCCGTAATTCCAGCCGCCCGGACCCCAGACCCAGGGATTGTTCCATCCCCAACCCCAGCCCCAGCCCCAGCCGAAGTTGTTGTTGTAGATGTCCACCCGGTCTTTTTCCGTGGTAAATATGCTGATGAGCAAATCCGGGTCCTGCGATTTCACAAAACCCCGGGAGCTCATTTCATTATCGATGGCGCGCAGGATTCGCTTTTTGTCCAGGTCGGAGATCTGGGCCTTGTCGATCCCGGTTTTGTAAAAAGCATAGGTGGAATACTGGGAAAAATCCGCATTCCGGTCGTAGTCCGAGGCGACGCGGACCGAACTGCAACTGGCCAGCAGGGCAAAACCCGCCAGCAGCAATGTAATTTTCAATTGGGGTCTCATAGTTTCTTCGATTTAATCAGCAATTTTTTACAATTAAAGGCACAAATACCGTGCCGTTTCCCCGATAAATACCTGTGCAGGAAGCAGTCTTCAGGCCGGGAATGATACCGGACCCTTTCAGCCGCCCTTATCGCCGCGTTGCGTATTGGTGCGGGGGTCGTATCCGTAGGGGCAGTGCCGGCAACCACTTTCACAACAGTACCCGCGCTTTAGGTGGTACCGGGCGGTAAAGACCTTGTACCCTTCGGGTGTCCAGTAAAAATCTGCATCCTCCGGCAGTTCGGGTTCCTTCATGGCATCCGGATGGGGGTTGACCGTAAATTTACTAAAAATCGCCCGTGCCCACAGTCGCCGGGGCTTCGGACTTGAGGCTTTGCGCAAGCGACTTCGTGGTTTTTGCAAGCGACTTCGGGGTTTCCGCAAGCGACTTCGGGGTTTCCACAAGGGTTTTCACCGACAGCGCCCCGGGATTTGCCGTTCATCCGATTTTAACAATTATCTTTACACGTGTACGTTATGCAAACTGTATGATCCTGGTTTTCAAACATTTTTTCTACCGGAGCTACGTGGGCCTTTCCCTCTGGCCATTCATCATTTTGCGAAGCCCGGCCCTGAAGGATGATCGGGTGCTGATCAACCACGAACGCATCCACCTGCGCCAACAGGCGGAACTCCTGGTGGTCTTTTTCTACCTGTGGTATGTAATTGAATGGGCCATACGCAGCGTTTGCTACCTGGATACCTACCGGGCCTACAAGAATATCAGTTTTGAACGCGAGGCTTACTGGCACGAAAGGGATTCAGATTACCTGGAGAATCGAGGGGCCTTTCGTTTTATCCGCTACCTTTTCGAGCCATCCTGACATGGCGGAGGCAGCCACCAGTGAAATCGACCTCCCCGATCTTCGGGAGCGGGACGTCCGGCTCTGGATCCGCCGGGAAGACGAACTGTTTCCGGGTCTGTCCGGCAACAAATACCGAAAACTCAAGTACAACCTGCGGGAGATGCAACGGGCCGGGCACCATACCCTGCTCACTTTCGGGGGGGCGTATTCCAACCACATCCATGCCGTAGCCGGGGCCGGGCGGCAATTCGGCTTCTGCGCCATCGGGGTTATCCGCGGGGAAGAACTGGCGGATGCCCCCCTGAACCCGACGTTGGCCGATGCACGGGATGCTGGCATGCATCTGCATTTTGTCTCCCGACGGGATTATGCCCGGCGCCATACACGGGAATACCTCAGGGAACTCCTGGAGCATTTTGGCCCGGCCTACCTGCTTCCCGAAGGCGGCACCAACCAGGCCGCTGTCCGGGGCTGTGCCGAAATCCTCAATGAATCCGACGCCGGATACGACCGGGTTTGCTGCTCGGTCGGAACGGGAGGCACCCTGGCCGGACTGGCGGCTGCAGCGGCGCCGGGGCAGCAGGTCCGCGGCTATGCAGCGCTAAAGGCATCCGGCCTGGAAGCCAGCTTACGGGAATGGATTCCCGGGGAGCACTGGACGTTGTCCGGGGAGTATCATTTTGGGGGGTATGCGCGAATAGATGCCCGCCTGGTCCGGTTTATCAATGATTTCCGAACCAAAACCGGGGTGCCCCTTGACCCGGTTTACACGGGCAAAATGCTCTACGGTATCCTGGAGGAAACCCGACAGGGGCAGTTTCAACCGGGGACACGGATCCTCGCCATCCACACCGGGGGGCTGCAGGGAATCCGGGGCATGAACCTGAAATTGCGGAAAAAGGGCTTACCTTTGTTGCAACTATGAGAAGGATATTGTTGTTTGCATGCCTGGCCGCTTGGCTCTTCACAGGTTGCGGGAGCAAGAAACGGGCCTCGCGGGCCAACCCGGTGCCGACCGGGCAAAACAGCGTGTCGGCCCCATCCGGAGACATGCCGGAAGACACCGGGGATTTCATCTTTTTTGAGATCGGATCGCCGGAGGAATACATCCGGACGTTTGCCGAAATCGCCCAGCGCGAAATGCGCACCTACCGGATCCCGGCGAGTATTACGCTGGCCCAGGGACTGCTGGAGAGCGGTTTTGGGATGGGGGAACTCACCCGGAAGACCAACAACCATTTCGGTATCAAATGCCATACAGGATGGGAGGGCGACTACGCCACCCACGACGATGATGCCCGGGGGGAGTGCTTCCGGAAATACAACCACCCGATATACTCCTTCCGCGACCACAGTATATTCCTGTCCAGCCGGTCCCGATACGGATCCCTCTTTACCCTGGATCCCGACGATTACCGGGGTTGGGCACGGGGATTGAAGGCGGCGGGGTATGCTACAGACCGCCGGTACCCCCAGAAACTTATCGGGCTGATCGAGCGGTACAACCTGCAGCGATACGATGCCGAGGTGCTGGGCACCATGGTCCGCCGCAAGGCACCGGTTACGGTATCCGAAGGGGTCTACAATACGCACCGGGTACAGGCAGGGGATACGCTGTACGCCATTTCCCGCCGCTACGGCATGTCCGTGGACGAACTCATGAAAATCAACCGGCTCAGCGACAGTGCCCTGGCAATCGGGCAGCTGTTGAAAGTCCGTGCCGATTCCAACAATAAATAATATGCGATACAAGCGCAGCAGCGAACTGTTCCGGCAGGCCAGCCGGGTATTGCCCGGAGGGGTGAATTCCCCTGTTCGGGCGTTCCAATCCGTAGGGGGTACCCCGGTTTTTGTCCGTGAGGCAGCCGGTTCCCGTTTTACAGACGAGGATGGAAACGAATACGTCGACTTTATAGCCTCCTGGGGGCCACTCCTCTTTGGGCACGCCTTTCCGCCCGTGGTGGAAGCCGTTACCCAGCGGGCCCGGAAGGGTACGTCCTTCGGGATGCCCACGGCCCTGGAGACCGAAGTGGCGGAACTCGCTGTCTCCATGGTACCCGGTATCGAGAAAATACGGTTTGTCAACAGCGGCACGGAAGCCTGTATGAGTGTGATCCGTTTGGCCAGGGGCTACACCGGACGCCAAAAGATTATCAAATTCAGCGGCTGCTACCACGGCCATGCCGACGCCTTTTTGATAGAAGCCGGCAGCGGTGCGGTAACATTCGGCAGCCCCAACAGCCCGGGCGTAACCCGGGGAACAGCCAGGGATACGCTCCTTGCCCGGTACAACGACCTGGAAAGCGTCAGGCAGTTGTTCGATGCAAACCCCGGGGAAGTGGCCGCCGTAATCCTGGAACCCGTAGCCGGGAATATGGGGTGTATCCCGCCGGAGCCCGGTTTCCTGGAAGGCATCCGCAAGTTGTGCACGGATGCGGGCGTGCTGCTCATTTTTGACGAAGTGATGACGGGGTTCCGTTTGGCAGCCGGTGGTGCCCAGGAAGCCCTGGGTATTCGCGCCGACCTGGTGGCTTTCGGGAAGGTGATCGGTGGCGGGTTGCCGGTAGGGGCCTTTGGCGGCCCTGCCGAAATTATGTCACACCTGGCCCCTGAAGGCCCCGTGTACCAGGCGGGTACCCTGAGTGGCAACCCGCTCGCCATGGGGGCGGGCCTGGCGATGTTGCGCGCCATCGAGTCAGACCCGGGGGTTTTTGGCCGCCTTGAATCAAAAACCGCCTACCTGCACGAAGGCCTGGAAGATGTCCTGAAGGGAACCGGACTACCTTATCGGATCAACCGTTTTGGTTCCATGATATCCGTGCATTTTACAGATCGTGAGGTTCGGGATTTTGAATCGGCAGCCACGGGCAATAACGACCGGTTCCGCAACTATTTCCACGGCATGCTCAACCGGGGGGTCTACCTGCCCCCGAGTGCGTTCGAGAGTTATTTCCTCAATGATGCCCTGACGACGGAGGACCTGGATCTCGCCATCGATGCGGCGGCCGGTGCCCTGAAAGGCTAAGGCGTCAGGATTGCGGGAGCACCTTGCGCAGCGCCCGGTAATAGTCCTTGTGGATATTGTCCCGCCGCTTTTGGTAACTGCTGGAGTTTTTTGTGGAATTTCTAAGCTCTAACTGGACGAGCCCCCTGTAGTATTTACGGCATGCCTGTTTAATCTTTTGCCTATCCTGGTTGGTGGATATGCCGAATTCATCGGCGATCTCCGCAGAACGCACATCGGCCTGTGCATTGGCCTCGACCAGCAGTTCCGCAACGTCGTTTTTGGTTTTCTCTTTGTTCTTTTGAGCACTCAGGCTGGTTGCCTGGAAGGCTATGGTGGCGAATAGGAGAATTTTCAGGAAACGGCACATACGAGTATGTCTTTATTTTCTAACGCGCACATTTCGGGAATCGTATAAAAAAAACAGGGCCGTGCCCTGTTCTTGGTTTTAGCTTTTGCCGTGCATCCGCCTGGGATGCCGCTGCGGTTTTTTACGGTGTTGCCGCATTTCCTTCCACTGCTGGTATTGTTCCTCGCTCAGTATTTCCTGTAACTCGCGCTGGAAAGCGATCTGATTGTCGAGTCGCTCGTCAAGGGAATCAAAATTTGGCCGTTGCCGGCGCATGCCTGTAGAATCCGCGCCTTCGCGCCTTTGTTGGAATTGTTCGCGTTTTGAAGCGATCCGCTCCTCGAGGAGTTCCCGGATGCGGCTCTCCTGGCTTTCGCTCAGGTCGAGCGCCAGGGTAAGCTTTTTGCTCTGCAGGGTTGCGATTTGTTCTGTTGTGAGTTTTGGCGCATCTGAATGTGCGTTGTGGTATCGGGGACCGCGCTGGGCACTGAGGGAGAGCCCCAGTAGGAGTAGTCCGGTAAATATCCAATTTTTCATACGTCTTTCTTTTAGGGTTCTGGTAATTAGAATCCCAAAGGGGGTCTCTGGTTTAATCCCGGCTGTGTATTTGGCAGATGTTTAACATCCCGGTAATATCTCAGAGGGTTGGCGAAGGTAATTTATCGGCAGGGATCTCGGCTGCCATTTCGGTTTTTCCGGGTTGGTGGTCGCCAGCAGGTTGGTCAGAAGTATAATAGATCAGTGCACTTGCAATGAAGGCGAGGAAGTACAGCAGGCTTTTTGTTTTGTAGTTCATAGTTCCAGGGGATTGGGTTACTTTCAAAATTAGGCCAATGCCCGATAGCACCTGCAGGGATGTTGTCTTCAGGGCGATTTTTGATGTGAAAAGCGGCTGGTTTGTGGGCAAAGGGATGAAAATGGCCGGAACCGGGCCGACGCGCCGGCAGTTAATCGATAAAATTGACGTTTTGTCGGATTTGCCTTACACGCGCGGTTCAAAAAGATTCTTAACAATTGGCCAAAGATTCGTTAAACCCCTGTATTCATGTAACAATTCAAAGATTCTGCCGTCTATATTTGTAGAAGGCTCCTCAAAGCAAGGTGCTTTTATAGATGATGGAATAATCTCATTTTCTGTCAGTTATTTGAATTAGTCAGCTGTTAAGCCCCTGCCACCGCAGGGGCTTAACTATTTCCGGGACCTGAAAAAAATATCTGAATATTGCCGGAGATCAGAAAAAGTAGGGGATCCCAAATTGGAAGAGCAGTACAAGCAACACTATGGAAATACAATTGAGGATGATCCCGGCCCGGGCCATCTGGTGCACGCGGATATAGCCGCTGGCAAATACGATTGCATTCGGTGGCGTAGCCATGGGCAGCATAAAGGCGCAGCTGCTCGCAATGGTGACCGGGATGAGCAGGTGCAGGATGGGGATGTCCAGTCCGATGGCAATCCCCGCTACCACGGGGGCCAGGACGGCCACCAGGGCCACGTTGCTCATCAGCTCGGTCATAAATAGCATCAGGGCAATCAGCAGGAAGGCAGTGAATAGGACGCCAATTTCGCTGCCGGCAATCGCTGCGGATACCAGGTCCACCAGGCCGCTGGCAGACATGGCCCGTGCGAGTGCCAGCCCCCCTCCGAAAAGTATCAGGATGCCCCAGGCCAGGCGTGAGGTATCCTTCCACTTCAGGATAAAGGATCCCTTCTTAAAGTTATAAGGAACGCAGAATAGTGCCAGGGCCCCGAACATGCTGATGGCCGTATCGGTCAGGTCCAACCCGGGGAGGAGCCCGTTGATTACGGTGCGGAAAATCCACAGGAATACGGTGATCCCGAAGATGACCAGGACCATTTTCTCCCGGCCGCTTGGCGGGCCGAGCTTCTCGAGCTCAATCCGGATAACGTCCTTGGATGTGCCGAAGGCGAGGCCTTTGCAGGGAAACATCCATTTCACCAGGACCCAATAGGAGATGGAAATCAGGATGATGGAGACTGGAAGGCCCAGGGTCATCCACTTCAGAAAGGAGATTTCCGTGTTGTATTCGTTTTCCAGGAGGCCGATAAGGACGGAATTCGGGGGGGTGCCGATCACCGTGGCGATCCCGCCGGCATTTGCCGAAAAGGCGATCCCGAGCATCACGCTGAGGGCAAAATTCCGGTCTTTCGGTGTAAACCCGTCCTGGTCCCGGATCAGCAGGCCGATCACCGACATGGCGATCGGCAACATGACCACGGTGCTCGCCGTATTGCTGATCCACATACTCAGGGCGGCGGTGGCGATCATAAACCCGAGGATTACCCGGTCCGGGCTGGTACCCGTACGGTGGATGATACTCAGCGCAATCCGCTTGTGTAAATTGACTTTCTCCAGGGCGAGTGCCAAAACAAAGCCCCCGAAAAACAGGAAGATAATCGGGCTCCCGTAATTGGCCCCTACATCCGCAAGGTCCATGACCCCCAACAAGGGGAATACGAGCAGCGGGAGCAGGGCCGTCACCGAGATGGAAACGGCTTCGGTGATCCACCAGATAATCATCCAGGCAGCTACCGCCAGCACCTTGTCGCCCAGGTCGGAAATCAGGTGGCCAGAAAAATTCGTCAGCAAAAGGAAAACAATGGGTCCGGCCAGGAGGCCGATCTGAGAAGTTCGGTTCATAATTGCCAGTTCGCGCCCCTAAGCTAGGTTTTTTTTGGCAATGGCAAAACACTTTGGGAGCCGTGGTACACCTGCCTCTAACAGGGGTGTGCGAGCAAGCGGACCCGGAAGATCAGCCCTTGAACCGGGCCAGCAGGCCGGCTTCCGTTTTCGACACCTCAAACAACCCTTTTTTACCCAGGGACTTGGTAGCCTTATCCCATTTCTTGTTGCTCAGGCCGGCCTTTTCCTTCAGGGCACCGAGATCCATTTCGGATGCGGGACGCAGGATATCCACAATGGCTTTTTCCTCGTCGTTGAGCTCCAGGGGTTTTTTCTCCGGCTTCATCTGGGGGAAGAACAGGACTTCCTGTATGGAAGAATTGTCAGTGAGCAGCATCACCAGGCGGTCGATCCCGATCCCGATCCCGGAAGTCGGGGGCATCCCGAACTCAAGGGCCCGCAGGAAATCCCGGTCGATGAACATCGCCTCGTCATCGCCTTTTTCGGAGAGCTTCAATTGTTCCTCGAACCGCTCCCGCTGGTCGATCGGGTCGTTCAACTCGGAGTAGGCGTTTGCGATTTCCTTCCCGTTGACCAGGAGTTCGAACCGTTCGGTAAGCCCGGGTTTGGACCGGTGGGCCTTGGTGAGCGGGCTCATCTCCTTGGGGTAATCGATGATAAAGGTGGGTTGTACGTAGTGGTGCTCGCAGCATTCGCCGAAAATCTCGTCGATCAGTTTGCCGACGCCCATGCTATCGTCTACCTCAATCCCCAGGCCGGCTGCCGCGTCCCGGAGGGCGGCTTCGTCCATGCCGTCCACGTCAACCCCCGTGTGCTCCCGGATGGCCTCCAGGATGGGGACCCGCGGGTAGGGGGCCTTGAAGTCGATGGTTTCCCCCCCGGCGCTGACCCGGGTGCTGCCATTGGCTTCCAGGGCCACCTGTTCCAGGAGTTGCTCGGTGGTCTCCATCATCCAGTTGTAATCCTTGTAGGCAACGTAGAGTTCCATGACGGTAAATTCCGGGTTGTGGGTCCGGTCCATCCCTTCGTTACGGAAATCCTTGGCAAATTCGTATACCCCGTCAAACCCCCCGACGATGAGCCTTTTCAGATAGAGTTCATTGGCGATGCGGAGGTAGAGCGGAATACCCAGCGCATTGTGGTGGGTCTGGAAGGGCCGGGCCGCAGCACCCCCGGGAATCGGTTGCAGGATAGGGGTTTCCACCTCCAGGTAGCCTTTCTCATTGAAGAATCGGCGGATGCTATTGGTGATTTTGGTCCGCTTGATAAAGGTCTCCCGGACGTTCAGGTTTACCACGAGGTCCACATACCGCATGCGGTAACGCTGCTCCGGGTCATTGAACTCGTCGAATACCTTTCCCTGGGCATCCTTTTTGGGCAGGGGCAGGGGGCGCAGGGCCTTGCTCAGGAGCGTAAACCGCTTGACCCGTACCGTTTTCTCACCCACCTGGGTCTTAAAGAGCTCCCCTTCGATCCCGATGATGTCGCCGATGTCGAGCAGCTTTTTATATATTTCGTTATACGCCGTCTTATCTTCCCCTTCACAGATTTCGTCCCGGTTGAAGTACAACTGGATCCGCCCGGCACTGTCCTGCAATTCGGCAAAGGACGCCTTCCCCTGGATACGTCGGGACATCAGCCGGCCGGCCATCACCACGGGCTTCCCTTCTTCGTAGTCTTCCCGGACGGAGGAGGAGAGGGTGTCCACGGGGTATTTTTCGGCCGGGTAGGGGTCGATTCCGAGTTCGCGAAGTTGCCGGAGTTTCTCCCGGCGGACGATTTCTTGTTCCGAAAGCTGCATTCTCAAGGATTTAAGCCCTGCAAATATAGCTCGAAAGGGGCAACCTGCCAATGTGCCGATGCAGTTGCCGGCCCACCCGGGACACAGGCCGTAAAGTGGTGTGGGGAGCGATTGTAACAAATTCGCCCAAAGTGCGACCCATAGGTACATCGATCAAATCCCGAGTCATGAGTTTTTTGCGCGTACTGCTGGCCATTATTTTCCCGCCCTTGTCGGTTATTGGCAAGGGTTGCGGTTCTTTCCTGATTGTGTTACTTTTAACACTATGCGGTTGGGTCCCCGGGGTGATCGCAGCCCTGATCATCCTGAATAACCCGAATTAACCGCATTTTCGCAGCTCGCCGGGCAACCAAACTGGCAGCGGCTGCCTTTCTGCGTATGAAATCAATCCGATATTGGGCCCTGCTGACCCTATTGGTCCTGGCCGGTGCCTGCAATCTGACTGAGGAGATCTACCTGGAACCAGACGGTTCGGGATCCATCGCCCTGAGCTTCGACGGCTCGGGGATGCTGGAAATGGCCGGGGAGGAACTACTCGACTCCACGAGTGTGGCCATGGACTCAGTGATTTATTTTTCCAAAATCCTAGAAGAAAAAAAGGATAGTATCGCAACCCTGCCGATGGCCGAGCAGGAGCGACTGAAACGCCTGGAACCCTACCGGATGCGTATGCAAAACAATCCGGCAGCGGGAGAAATGATCTTTACCCTGGAAAGGGATTTTGCCAACATGGCTGAGGTGGAGGAGTCCTTCAACGCCTTCCAGCGGGCCGGCACCCTGGACCCCGAGCCCAATGCGGGGGCCATGCCGGGGACCCCGGAAATCTACGAGAGTACGCGGGTATCCTATCGCTTCGGTGACCGGGTGTTCAGCCGCCGCTCCGAAATCACCGATTCCGTATTGCACAGGCAGCGCCTGGACAGCCTGGAAGGGACGGCAATGTTCCTGTCCGGCTCCACCTATACGCTCAAAATCCATTTCCCCTCCCGGGTCCGTTCTGCGAGTTCCGAAACGGCCACCCTGAGCATGGATGGTAAAACCCTCATACAGGAGGTGGAATTTATGGACTACCTGAGGGATCCCGGGGTCCTGGATATCCGGGTGGAACTCGAGGAGTGACCCCCGGCGGTATTTTCAGGTTCCTTACCTTTGCGGCATGAATAAAAAGGTACAGGTGCAGGACCTGGGCTTCAGGGACTACAAGGAGACCTGGGACTTCCAGGAATCCCTGTTCCGGGACATCCTGGACCGGAAAATCCGCAACCGGCGGGAAGGGAGCTCCGATCCCACACCCAACCACTTCCTGTTTGTGGAACATCCCCATGTCTATACCCTGGGCAAAAGCGGCGACAAGTCCAACCTGCTGGTCAGCGAGGCGGTTCTGCGTGAAAGGGGCGCCACATTCTACCATATCAACCGGGGCGGGGATATCACCTACCACGGGCCCGGGCAGATCGTGGGCTACCCGATCCTGGACCTGGAAAATTTTTTCACGGATATCCACAAGTACCTGCGGCTGCTGGAGGAAATGGTGATCCGTACATTGGCCGGGTACGGGCTCGAAGGGGTCCGATCTGCTGGGGAAACAGGAGTCTGGCTGGATGCCGGTACGCCCCGGGCACGGAAAATTTGCGCCCTGGGGGTCCGCGCCAGCCGCTGGGTCACCATGCACGGCTTTGCCTTTAACATCAATACGGACCTGTCCTATTTTGACCTGATGATCCCCTGCGGCATCCGTGACAAAGCAGTGACTTCCCTCAGCGCGGAACTCGGGCGCCACATTCCCACCCGCGAGGTGAAACAGCAGCTACTCACCCATTTTACGGACCTGTTCGGGGCGGAACCCCCAACGGGTCACCCGGGGTAACCCCGGGGCTATATCACCCTCAGGCTATCGGGAAAGCGAAGTCAATACCATCCTGCTTGTGAGCTTCCCATTCTTATTGTAACTCTCGGACTTGACCATGCCCACGCCCTCCGCCAACCAGGTGCGCTGCGGGAAGGTTTGGTTGGCCATCATCATCTTGGACTGGGTTTCGCTATAGATCACAAAGCAATCGAATTCGCCTGCCGGCGTACTGACGGTTTCCTTTTTCTCCACCTTCCGGTTGGTCATATCCACCTGCATATTCATGTTGATACCACTCATTTTCATTTTCATGGTGACATTGGCATCCGGGAGCTGCTGCCCCTCGCTCAGGTTGTTGGGCAACTCCAGGTCGGTACCGGTGATTTCAGCTTCGGCATCCCCGAACTGCTCCATCATCTGGCTGGATAGCAGGGATTCGTAGTCGATGCGGATTGCGGAACCCGTACAGGTAATGCCATAGGAGCTTTCATAGGTATTCTTCCCTTTGTCGTCGCTGAAACCCATTGTCATCTGGGCCACCAGGCCTTCTGAGGTTTCTGCCACCTCGGTCACCTCCTGCCATTGGGTGCCTTCTACCTTGTCCTTCCGGTTATACATGGTGTATTCCATCCGCACACCTTCCTTAAGCGGGTAGTAGGCGCTGCATTCCTGGGCCGTGGAAACGGCAGGCAGCAGGCATACGGCCAGAACAAAAGTGGTGATCCATTGAAAGGGTTTCTGAATAAGGTTCATTTGCTAAAGTTTTATTTTGTTGAATAATAGTTCGTTATCTGTCAATGTTTGCCTTTTGGCGCGGGATACCCAGTGGTTATTGTTTGATAAATTCCACCCGGCGGTTCTGTGCTGTCCCGGCCGGGCTGTTGTTGTCGGAGACCGGCTCGGACTCCCCCTTGCCCAATGTGCTCAGGCGCCCGGCACTGATGCCGTAGACGTCGACAAGGGCTTGTTTTACCGCTTCGGCCCGTGCCTGGGACAGGGCGACATTCGCGTCGGCATCCCCATCGGAATCCGTGTGCCCCACGATTTGCAGCGACATACCGCCGTCCTGTTGCAGCACCTGGGAAATCTGCCGGATCACACCCATGGACATGGGCTGCAGGTTTGCAGACCCGGAATCGAAGAGGATGGCGTTTGTGGAGATAGATCCCTCGGCGAGTAGTTTTCGCCTCAGGTCCTCGCCTCCCTTGGCGACCTTCACGTTCGAAATAAATACTTTCTCCTTGCCGGATTCGACCCCCGTCAGCTGAAATTTCACATGGGACAGGGGGCCGCCCGGGCCGATCATCCGGGGACTGTCGATATGCTTATTTTCGTCAACATACAGGCGGAAGCGCTCCCCATTGACCGCGATGGAAATATGCGGCCGGTTCTGGATGTTTTCGCGGATATCCAGTTTTACGGTATTGGAAATGGTCCGTTCCGAGTTGATCAGGTTCTGAACCCGGATACCGCCTGGGGTATATTGAACCATCGGCAGGTTGGCCAGGACGTAATCCGATCCTTTTTCAAATCCACCGTTGTCATCCAGGAGCACCTGGAGGACGGCCGTGGAGGATGTCTGCCGGTCCATGCCGGATGCCTGCAAGTCAAATTCCAGGGTGAAGTCCTCGGGCAGGTTGTCCAGATTGGGGACATAGTAGGTGCGGTTACCCGATACGAGTTCGAGCCATTTCCCGCTGTCGTCCCCGAAGGTAACCACCTGACCTCCCCCGTTTGTATTCCATCGCGCCGGGAAATCCCCAATAAAGTCGTCCCCGAAGTCGTCGTAAAATAGCACTTCGTCCCCCGGGACAAAGTCGAACTTGCTATATACTTCCAGTGACTTGGGCCCGGATGCCGCAGATGGGGCGCCTGTATTCCCGGAATTGCCGGTGCCCCCACCCGCATTCGGGGTGTTCCCGCTGCCTGCGCCGGCATTGGGGTCGTTTCCGCCTGCCGGGGGTGCCGGGCTTTCCGCCGGCCCGCCCGATCCGGGTTCCAGGATACTGTCCAGGGCCTGGTCCGTCTTTTTGGAGGCTTCCCGGTCTACGCGCTCTTCAACGGTGCGTTCGGCCGCCTTTTGCGCCCGCTTGCCCAGTTTCTTTAAAAATTGGCTATTGGCATCCGGAAGATACAGCAGGAATAAGCCGGCTGTAAGGAAAATCCGAATCCCTGTGGTAAGCATTTTCATCTGTGTGTTCTTTGTGGTTTATCGATTCTCCTAAAGATACAAAACAGATGTACAGATACCGTTTTCGATGTATAATCCGCAGCTAAAACGGTATCGATGGCAGCAGGGTGCTTACCGCTGTATCCTGTAAACGGCAATCAGGCTGTCGCGGTATTTCACCCCGAGTTCCGGGTTGCGGTCGCCGTCCATGTCCGCCATGTCGGGAATGCCGTTGCCCTCTACCGGAAAGCCCTTCAGGCGGGAAGCGTCGCTTCGGAACAGGTAGAGTTTCTGGGTCTGGATATCCGTGACGCCCACATAGATGATATCGTACAGGTAGAAGATCCGTGGGGCCGTGTATACCCCCAGTTCGAGTTCAGTGCGGTTGCCCTTGACCTGGAACAGGTTGTCATTCATCAGCGCCAGGGTATTGGCCGTGGCATACATGCCGTGGTCCGCGTTGAGGTTCAGGGCGGTTCGGTTGATCCTTCCCCGGGTGTCGATGGTGACCAGGTTGCCGGATTTCTCGGTGAAAGCGAATTTATCGCGGTACAGGTAGATGCCGTTCCCAGAAAAGTCGAATCGCTCTTCGACGCGTATACGCGTATCCCCCACCCGGTTGAGGATCCTCAGGCGTCCGTCTTCCAGCCGGAAAACCAGGTAATCCCGGCTGCCGATACGGATATGGTCCGGCGGGCCGATGGGGGGGCTGCCGGCATCCCGGAATTTAAACCCCCTCACATCCCGTCCCTGCCCGTCGAACATATGGATTTTTTGCCCGTCGTTGAAAACCAGGCGGTAATTCCGGTTGTTGTCGTAGTCAAAGAGCGACAGGGGCCCGAGCGTCCCGCCTTCGAATTTTTTGGGGACCGGGGCTACGGGGTTTCCGTCCCGGTCCATCACAACCAGGGCCCCGGGGAGCGTAAAGGCCATTTGGAACCGGCCGTTTTTAAACAGGTCTACCTGATGGATGGCGCCCTGGATAGGCCCGGCCAATTCCCTTTTCCAGTACAGATCGCCGCTGGCGGAAAACAGGTAAAGCTGGTTCCGGTCATCCTGGACGGCCAGGTCCATGCCGCCCGTGCGGTGGTTCCTGAGCATAAAAGGGCCGGCCAGTACCTGTCCTTCGAGTTTCCGGGTAAAAGCCAGGCTCACCGACGCACCGCTTCCTGTCGGATCGTCTTTTTTCCGGAACTGGTATTCCAGGAGGTCGTAACCTTCCGAACTATTCAATTGCGCGCTATACAGGTAGTCCGAAGGCATTTCGCCGGCAACCGGTCCGGGCAGCCCAAGGACCGAGAGGCTGTCGGTCAGGAATCCGGCCTCCCCGGGTTGGTCGGCGAGTACGAAGGAGGTGGATTCCGATGCCAGGAAGGGCTGCAGGCGGTCGAAGGCGCCATTTGCCGCATACGAATCTTCCCTTTTGTAGGCGCTGATGACGTTCCGAACGCCTTCGAGGCTCGGCCCCAGGACGAGGTATTGGCCCAAAGCCCCTAAATAACCAGGTTGCGGGATGCCTTTCAGCAATGGGTCAAAAGCGGACAGGAGCGCTTCGGGATCCCGGAGGGCATATATGCTGGCATCCTGGAAGGAATCCAGTGGGTCCAGTTGTGGCCGGAGCCCATCGATCACGGCCGTTGGGTTGACGCTCAGCAGGACCATCATGGTTTCGCCCGAGAGGTTGAATACCCCGAGGTGTTCCACGCTTTCCAGAAATGTCGGGTACGGGTTCGGCCTGCCGAGGATGCGCTCCTGGTTCCGGAGGAACTGACCGGGATCACCCAGGGAAAGCGTATAGAGCGCAGAGGTTCCGGAGGGTGGAACCCCGGCGACTTCTTCCAGGGGCAGTGCCGGGATACCCCTCAGGATGGCCCGGTTGTCCCAGACACTGTCCGCGCGCACCTCGATGCCCTGGACCAGGAGGGCATCGGATCGCAATTGCAGGTCGAAGGCGGACCAGGCGGACCCCGGCACTTTCGGTTTGCCGGATACCTTTCCGAGGAGCAGGGCTTCCAGGGGGTGCGGGTGGCCCATGGGCAAAAACAGGGAGGCTGAAGCCCGGGGATTCGCAGTCCGGGATGCCAACTGTAGCGGGCTGCCCGAACCTTTGTCTTTCCCGGATACTTCCGCAATCAGGGAGGCCGTATTACTCGCCAGGCGGAGCCTTCCGATTTTTTCAGAAAAAAGCCCGGACGAATCCGGGAGCGTCCAAGCAGGGCCGCTGCCCGCAGCCCCGGCAGAATCAGGGGCCGGTTGCCAAACTTCTTCAAAGACCGCCAGCCACTGGGGTTCCTTATCAGGGTCTCCGGTTACTGCCACCAGGCACCCCGGCCCCAACTCGAGTTCCAGAACCTCTTCGAGAACCCCGAACAGGCGATTTCCCCCGGATACTTCCCGATAATGCTGGAGCAGCCCGTTATTGCGGTATTCAGACCGGAATCGTTCGACGTCGTGGAGCTGCAGGACCGCATCGGAAGATGCAGGAAGAAGGTCCCAGGGATTTGCCGTTTCATCACCCGGTTGAACGCAGGAGGTTAAAGCAATCAGGCAGCAGGCAATCAGGACGGGTCCGGGGATCTTCAAAACTGGGATCTTTTAAGGCAAATGTAGCACCTAGAACCGGAATTTCAATTGCTCGGGCAGCAATCGGAAGCTTTGGCGGTGGTAGGGGGAAGGCCCGTGTTTTCGAAGGGCATCCCGGTGCTCCCGGGTGGGATACCCTTTGTTGCGGTCCCAGCCGTATTGAGGGTATTCCCGGTGCAAATCCCGCATCCGGGCATCCCGTGCCGTCTTGGCAAGGATGGAAGCCGCCGCAATATTCAGATACCGACCGTCCCCCCGGATCAGGCAGTGGTATGGGATCCCCTCATAGGGTAGAAAGCGGTTCCCGTCTACCGCGATGGCTTCCGGGCGCATCCCAAGTTGGTCCAGGGCCTGGTGCATGGCACGCAGCGAAGCCTGCAGGATATTGATCTCGTCGATGGTGGCAGGGGGGATGTGGGCAATCCCTGATGCCAGGGCTTCCCGGAGGATTTTTGGCGCCAGCCGTTCCCGCTGGGCCGCGCTGAGCTTCTTGCTGTCGTTCAACAACGGGTCTTCAAAGCTTTCCGGCAGGATCACAGCAGCTGCAGTAACCGGCCCGGCCAGGCACCCGCGGCCCGCTTCGTCCGTACCGGCTTCCAGGGCGCAACTGTAGTAGGCTTCGAGCATCCGGTTAAATTTATGGGAAGTGACTGCCTATTGCACCAGGAATTCAAACAGCTCCGACTCCGAGGAGTTCCCGGCAGAATCCAAGGTGGTTACCCGCCAGTAATAGGTGGTTGCCGCAGCAACCGGTACGGTCAGGGACGTTTCGCCCACACCGGTGGTGCCCGCCGGTTCCAGGGCTGCCGGATCGGTACCCAGGGCGATTTCGTATCCGTCGATGTCATCATCCACGTCCGAACCGGACCACTCCAGGGTGACTTCAGAAGTCGTTTCCAGGTGTGCTCCCCGGGCAGGGGCGATGGCCTGGGCTGGGAAAGGGGCATAGTTTTCCACCCCGGGGCCTTCGTTGTAGAATCGCCAGGTAGGGCTGGCAGCCGTTTCGCTGACCCCGTTGGCCCGCGACACCACCTGCCACTCGTACGGGGTACCGCGGTTCACAGAAAGGGTAGCCTCATTGGTGTTCGTGGTGGTGCTCAGCTCGGAATTTGTGTTGAGGTTGCGCACCACGAGCTCGTAGCTATCCGTATTCTGCGACAGGTTCCACTCAAAAGTGATCCGGCTTTGGGTAGGGCTTATGATTTCCCCTTCTGTACACTCCGTATTGTTTCCCGGGAATACCAGGGTTGCCGCCGCGGGCGGATCGGGTTGGGGTTCGGGTTCGGGCTCGTCGGACCCGCCACCGCCGCATGCCAGCAGCAGGAAAAATAAACTCCCTGTAATGCCTTTTACTATTTTCATTTCTTCACAATTTTATAAATCCTCAGGGAATCCCCTGTCCGGACATTCAGGATGTAGACACCGGCGGGATACCCGCTCATGTTGATCAGCATTTCGGAGGCTGCCACCGGGATACGCTTGGCCAGCACCCGGGTGCCGCTGAGCGCAAAGAGGGCAATTTCCGCATTACCGGAGGCTGTACCCCCTAAGTAGATATTGAGGTCTTCGTTGCCCACGGGGTTCGGGTATATCAGCGGCGTGCTGCTGACGACCACCGTTTCCGTATAGGTGCCCTGGCAACTGAGGCCGGTGGCAACCGACAGCTCATTGCTGGGTTTTTCAAGGGACAGACGGATACTTCCGGCAGTAGTCCGGTAGGTCTTCCCGTTCCACTGGATAATGTATTCTGTGCCCCCTCGGAGCTCGAGTTCCACTTCCCGGTCCAGGGTGCGGATCTGCGAACTGACCGAAAGCGGTTCCGGCTGGTCAATCTCCGTGTCAAAACAGATTTCATACCCTGTCTGACCCGCTACGCCGATACAGAGTTGATAGCTCCCTGCCGGCAGGTCAGAGAAAGTCACCGTATCGGTAAACACTTCGTCCAGGGTGCCTGCATCCCCGGTTAACGTCGCCGTGTAGTCCAGGGCTTCCACAGCTTCCACCCGGATCGTGCCATTGTTGCTGGAAATACAGGATTCCCCGGTGGTCTGCACCAGGAAGTTTTCCGGCGGCAGGCTGAAGGCCTCGCAGCCGGAGGTATCCACAGTGGTACCCTGGGGGGTGTCCGGGCAGGCATCGGCCGAATTGGGCACGCCGTCGTTATCCGAATCGTCATCGCAAACGTCCCCGATCCCGTCCATATCCTGGTCGGCCTGGTCCGCATTCGCGGTCAGGGGGCAGTTGTCCTGGTTATCGGGCACGCCGTCGTTGTCGTCGTCATTGTCGCAGATATCCCCGATCCCGTCACCGTCCGCATCTTCCTGCCCGGCATTCGCGGTCAACGGGCAGTTGTCGTTTTCGTCCAGCACCCCGTCATCATCGTCATCCTCATCGTCGATGAGCCCGGAGACGCCCAAATCGTCTACTACCACACCTTCCTGTACCACCGCCGGGTCGGAGTGGAAGACCAGTCGGAACACGATGTTTGACTCCGCTGTCAGGTCGGTCTCCCCCAGGGAGGCATTCAGGGCAAAATCGTATGCGTACTCTTTCATTTCGTCGTCGGTGCCCGTCCACTGGCCGCCCGGGCAGTTCTGACAATCGTCTTCCGCCCCGCTGCTCGCATTGGTCCGGTCGCTTGTATACCAGTTGGGCTGGCTGTCGACGGACCCCAGCAGGTTCCAGGTGTCCCCGCCGTCCGTAGAATACTCTGCGTACAGAATATCGAAATTCACCTCCAGGTCGTAGGCCATATTAAACCGCAGGACCGGGGCCAGGAAGGATGTAAAATCATAACAGGGTGTCAGGAGGAACGCCTTGGTGGCATCTGCGTGGTTGCCGTCCAGGTTCGTCCCGTATACCTGGGTGCCGGAGGCCGCTGCACCCAGGACATCCCCCTGGGGGACCCCCCGTTCCCATTCACTGCCGTCGCCACTGGCGTTAAAGGTAACCAGGCCGTCCGCGGCGTCTTCAAAATCGTTCCGTTCATTCGGCCCGGCTGTGTCGTTGGTAAAGAAACGCACCTGCCCGGCGTTGTTTTCACCGAAAGCATCCCCGGAGACGGTGGCTGATACCTCCAGGAGGATTTCGCCCGCACCCCCGATATTGACAGCGGGCAGGTCGATCTGTCCGGTTGCCCCGCTCGCCAGGTCGATGTCTGCGGTAAATTCATTGAGCGTCCCGCCGTTGACCCGATAGCTCACCGCTACCTGGCTAATGGGATTTAACCCCTTGTTTTCCACGGTAATCTGCGGGATGGCATCCGTGGTACACAGGATAGCACCGGAAGCCGGGCTCACCGACAACAACCGCAGGTCATTATCGGGCTGTTGTACGGGGATGGGCGACTGCCAGACGCCCCGACCATAGGTGGATGCTGTGAGCAACTCGTCGTCCAGGCTGATTTCCAGATCACTGACGGCCACACTGGGCAGGCCGGTAAAATAATCTTCCCATTCGGCCAGCGTATCGTCCAGGCGGTACACCCCGAGGCTCGTACCCACATAAACCGGGTTGTCCGTGTGGCGTCCCTGGTGGATTATGGAAAAATAAGCCTGGTCTTCCGGGAGGTTCCCCGTAATCTCTTCCACTTCCCCGTCGGAGCCGGTGACGGTTATCTTATACACCCCCCGGTTGGCTGGCTGGAATGCCTGGGGGACGCCCACGCGGTCGGAAGTCACCGCCCAGGCGATATTCGGGTTTTCGTGGTGGATGGCAATGTCCGCGATTTCCGTGGGGAGGGTGGCTACTTTGAGGAAATTCTCGCCCCCGTCCTCGCTGAAATACAGGTCACTTCCCTCGGCAGCCCAAAGCACCTGGGCGTCGCTGGCGGACACCTCGACGTCTTCCACCGTATTCCCGAGCCCCAGGGAGACCTTTTCCCAGGCATTCCCGGTTAGCTTGTATACGGCATCGTAACCGGCATAGACGGAACCGTCCGGGCCAATGGCCAGGGGAGTGATCCAGTTGCCCTGGAGCCGGTTGCCATTATCGTCAAAAGGAGATCCCAAAAAGCCGATGGATTGCCCGGCGTCGGTGGAGAGGTAAAGTGCCCCGCCGAATTGGGAAAAGCCGTATACGACCGAATTGTTCAGGGGGTCGATGACATTGTCCATGCCGTCGCCTCCGTGCCAGTTGTTCCAGTTGGCCGACCCGAGCACCTGTCCGCCGTTGTCCTGGAGGCCGCCCGTCATGATGCCCGCGTCAGATCCCGAAACGGAAAGGCGGTAGAACTGCCCGATGGCCATGCCACTGGTCAGGTCTTCAAATGTTTCCCCCCCGTCTTCTGTTACGTAAAGGCCACCGTCGGTTCCTGCAAAGAGTACTCCGTTAAAAATGCGTAGTGTATGGATGTCTGCATGGGTGTAAGCCGCGTCGTTCACAAACCATTCGTTGAGTTTTTCGAAGGAATCGCCACCGTCGGTACTCTTCCAGATATTCAGGCAACCCACATACAGTTCGTCCGCATCGGTAGGGGAAACCTCCAGGGCCAGGTCAAACCAGGCCTGGCTGGATTCCATCAGGTCCTCGGAATTCAGCGTCACACTGAAACTGTCCCCGGAATCCGTAGACTCATACAACCCCTGGAAACTGAAATCCTCAGCTGAGGTGTTCGCACTCAGCACATAGACCCGGTTCGGGTCGTCCGGAGACACCCCGAGCACAAGCCGGCCGGATTGTTCGGGGAGGGCGCTGTCCTCCAGGAGCGTGAACGTATCCCCGTCCGTACTCTTGTAGAACCGGCTGTTGGTAACGGCGTACACCGTATTGGGGTCACCGGGTTTGAGTTTGAAGTCCTTGATGTTGCCGGCCTGCATATTCGACCAGTTTGCACCGGCATCCGTCGATTTAAACAACCCGCTGGTAGTCCCCACCCAAAGGGTATTGGAATCCGTCGGGTCGATGACGATTTCGTTCATCAGTGTGCTGACGCTGGTGTTCTCCGGATTCAGGCCGGTTTCGGACCAGGTAATGCCCCCGTCGTCCGACCGGAATACCCCCACGCTGAAGGAATCGCCCGCATCGTCGTCCCCGGTGGCAATGTAGATAATGTCTGAATCCTGCGGGTCGATGGCGATCCCCGAAACGCCGATTTGCGGGAAATTGTCGAACAGGTTGTTCCAGGTGCCGCCGGCATCAGTGGATTTCCAAATGCCCCCGGCAGGTGCCCCCACATACCAGGTGTCCGGGTCGTTCGGGTCTACGGCTACGGCATTCAACCTGCCCGTTCCGGGTAACTGACCGGCAAAAATCCCGGGGGCAAAAGGCCCTACGGAAGTCCAGGCACTCACGGGGTTTACGTCAAATCCCGTACGGTCGGCCTTGCGTTCCCAGGCTTGCCAGAGTTCCCTGGCTGTCGGCAGGTACCCTTGCGCATCTGCAAAGTATTGCCAGTAGTTTTCCCAGCGCTTATAAGGTTTGAAGCCACTACCCCTGGCCTCCCAGTCCCGCCCCGTATAATAGGCGTCGAAAGCTGCCGAGATTTCCGGCAATGTATGGCCCTGGCCGGAGGCTTTGGCGGTAGCGCCCTTACTTTTTTCGAGCTGTCGCATCCAGGGCGCGCCCGGGTTGAATTGAGCCTGAGCAATCCCTGCTGCCAGGAGGCAGGAGACAAAGAGTATGCGATTCATATCAATTTTTTTGCTAAAATGCGTAAAGCCCTCCAAGGTAGCAAATTTTTGCGTTAACCGGTTGGTTTCCCTCCGCAGGGGAAACCCCACGGGAGATGACATGGCTGCCAAAAGGCGGGGAAACTTTCACAAATACTTAGGAACAAAAAAGGTACCTTTGCGGGGAACAAAAGCCCTATGCGATACTGCCTGCTGATTTTATCGGCTCTCGTGCTGCATCCGGCACTGGCCCAGGACAACCCGGCCCGGCCTGCCCTCCAGAATGATTCCTTCCCGCCCCGGGAAAAGAAACTTCCTCCGAATGTCCCGTCCGGACGTGCGGAAGCTGCGATCACCATCGAAGATTACAAGATTATCTCCCAGGAACGGGATACCACCCACCTGGATACCACGCTGACCATCCAAAAGGAATACCGCTACAACTACCTCAGGCGCGACGATTTTGAATTGATGCCCTTTTCGAATGTTGGGCAGCCCTATAACCGGTTGGGGGTGGACCTGAACAGGGAATCCATATTCCCGAGGATGGGCGCCAGGGCGCGGCACTTCAACTATATGGAGGCTTCGGATATCCGGTACTACAACGTCGCCACCCCGATGACCGACCTGTTTTTTAAAACAACCTTTGAGCAGGGGCAGTTGCTGGACGCCATGCTCACCACCAATTTCAGCCGCCGCCTGAATTTCTCCATCGCCTTCAAGGGGTTTCGGTCCCTGGGGAAGTACCGGCAGAACGAGGCCCAATCCGGGAATTTCCGTGCTACTGCCAACTACGTGACCCGGGATGGCCGCTATCGCTTCCTGGCCCACGTGGCTGCACAGGATATACAGGGGCAGGAGCATGGCGGGCTCTTGAATGCCGAGGAACAGTTTGAATCCGAAAATCCGGATTTCCAGGACCGTTCCCGGATCGATATCCGCTTCAATAACGTGCAGAACGAACTCAATGGGAAACGTTATTTCCTGGACCATGAATTCCGGTTGCTGGGAAAGGGTGCCGACAGCATCCCGGGTCTGGGAAATTTATTCCTGAGGCACCGGTTTTCCTATGAAACCAAATGGTACCAGTATTCCCAGAACAACAATACCACCGAATACTTCGGCGACCTTCTGGTTACCCCCGTCAAGGACCAGGCCTACCTGAAGACCTTCAACAACCGCTTCGGGACCGGTTTGGAGAATCGTTGGCTGGGCCGGCTGGAAGGTTATATTGCCATCTTTGATTACACCTATTTTTTTAACAGTGTCCTGCAGACAGATACGGGGACCATCCCAAACCAATTGTCCGGGCAACAGCTGGTATCCGGGGCGTCCTGGAAAAAATCCTTCGGGACCCTTACCCTGGAGGCCGACGGTGGGCTCGGGCTGGGGGGCGACCTGACAGACTCTTACCTGGATGCCAGGGTGACGTTACCCCTGGGGGAATCTTTGGAATTGCACGCGGGTATCCACCACAGTGCCCGGAAACCCGATTTCAATTTCCTGTTGTACCAGTCGGATTACCTGAACTACAATTGGGACAATTCCGGGGCCTTCGAAAACGAACAGGTCCAAAGCCTGTTCGGGGAGGTTCGTTCCGGATGGCTCGGGTCGCTCAGTGCCCAGCTCAGCTCCACGGACAACTATACGTATTTCCGGTCGCAGGCGGATGAAGACCAGTTGGCGGCCGGGGAAGAGCGGGCCCATGTCCGACCTTTTCAGGAGCCGGGCCGCATCACCCACCTCCGGGTGAAGTACCAGAAGGAATTCCGCCTGGGCAAATGGGCCCTGAACAATACATTGCTCTACCAGGAAGTGGAGCAGGATGCGGCTGTATTGAATGTGCCGAGCCTGGTAACCCGGAACACGCTTTATTTTTCAAGCGACGTTTTTAAAAAGGCCATGTTTTTGCAAACCGGGGTCACCTTCCGATATTTCACCGAGTACAACATGGATGCATACAACCCGCTCCTTGGGGATTTCTACGTACAGGACCGGGAGGAATTCGGAGGTTTCCCAATGCTGGACTTCTTTATCAATGCCAAAATCCGTCAGACCAGGGTCTACCTGAAGGCAGAACATTTCAACTCTTCATTTACCGGTAATAACTACTACTCGGCCCCGGACTACCCCTACAGGGATTTTGTCATCCGGTTCGGGCTTGTCTGGAACTTCTTTTCCTGATCGCCTGCCGCTTTCGGAGGCGGCCAGGATTTCCCACAGGGGGATTTGTCTTTGGCTGATTACGAACTACTTGGCTGTTTGGGTGTGATTTTATCTAAAGTTTCTATCGTAAGCAACACGGGGACAAGGACTTGTGTTTTTAGGAAATATTTAAGCAATTTTTTTTCACTCCCTGTTTGTGGAAGCGAAAAAAGCATTCTATATTTGCACCCGCTTTTCGGGGTAACCTGGGGGCGAGAATTTGAAAAAAGTTCATTGACATATTGACAGACAGCGTAGCTTCTGTTCGGGACAAGGGGTCGAAAGACTTTATTGTCTGTTAACGGATAGAAGTGATTGTACAAAATAAATAAACAACATCCGTCAAGGAATTAAGAAAAGAACCTGGACCGAGTTGGGACAAATGAGTTGTAGGAGTTACCTCGGTATTACCGAGAGTTAAGTTATTTAAGATTCTACGATGAAGAGTTTGATCCTGGCTCAGGATGAACGCTAGCGGCAGGCCTAACACATGCAAGTCGAACGGTAACAGGGATTGCTTGCAATCCGCTGACGAGTGGCGCACGGGTGCGTAACGCGTATGGAACCTACCCTTTACAGGGGGATAGCCCGGAGAAATTCGGATTAATACCCCGTGGTATTGCTTAGTGGCATCACTTGAGCAATTAAAGCTTCGGCGGTAAAGGATGGCCATGCGTCCTATTAGCTTGATGGTGAGGTAACGGCTCACCATTGCTACGATAGGTAGGGGCCCTGAGAGGGGGATCCCCCACACTGGTACTGAGACACGGACCAGACTCCTACGGGAGGCAGCAGTGAGGAATATTGGACAATGGTCGAAAGACTGATCCAGCCATGCCGCGTGCAGGAAGACGGCCCTACGGGTTGTAAACTGCTTTTTTACGGGAAGAATAATGCCCACGTGTGGGCAGATGACGGTACCGTACGAATAAGGACCGGCTAACTCCGTGCCAGCAGCCGCGGTAATACGGAGGGTCCGAGCGTTATCCGGAATCATTGGGTTTAAAGGGTCCGCAGGCGGGCCAGTAAGTCAGGGGTGAAAGTTTGCGGCTCAACCGTAAAATTGCCTTTGATACTGCTGGTCTTGAGTTGCGGTGAAGTGGCCGGAATATGTGGTGTAGCGGTGAAATGCATAGATATCACATAGAACACCGATTGCGAAGGCAGGTCACTAACCACACACTGACGCTGATGGACGAAAGCGTGGGGAGCGAACGGGATTAGATACCCCGGTAGTCCACGCCGTAAACGATGGACACTAGCTGTTGGGGCTCACGCCTCAGCGGCCAAGCGAAAGTGATAAGTGTCCCACCTGGGGAGTACGTTCGCAAGAATGAAACTCAAAGGAATTGACGGGGGCCCGCACAAGCGGTGGAGCATGTGGTTTAATTCGATGATACGCGAGGAACCTTACCAGGGCTTAAATGTAGTGGGACAGGCTTAGAGATAGGCTTTTCTTCGGACTCATTACAAGGTGCTGCATGGTTGTCGTCAGCTCGTGCCGTGAGGTGTCAGGTTAAGTCCTATAACGAGCGCAACCCCTACCGTTAGTTGCCAGCATGTCAAGATGGGGACTCTAACGGGACTGCCGGTGCAAACCGTGAGG
>CAXQQM010000017.1:0-5768 GCA_964226055.1 Robiginitalea sp.
GATCGGCTGTTGTGACTGGAGTTCAGGACGTGTGCTCTTCCGATCTATCCCGCCCTGTTGCAATGGTGTTACACGAATCTGGCCGATTACTACGGCCATGCAGGGGAAATTAAAAAGTCCTATGAGCACTACCTGAAAGCCCTGCGGCTGGACCCCTCCAATGCCTACGCCAAGAAGGGCATCGCCTGGATCGTTTATTCCCATGAACAACAGCCCGAAGAGGCCCTTCGAATTTTAGATAGTGTATCCACCTATTACCGGAGCCCTGACATTGCCCTGTTGCAAGCGGATATCGCCGCCACACAGGGAAACCTGAAGGCCCAGTCGGTCTACCTGGACCGCTTCGCCAACCTGCTCACCGATCCGGATTACGGAGATATGTACAATGCCCATGCCGCATCGCTTTACCTGGAATCTACCGGACAGGTGGGCAAGGCCCTGGCCCTTGCAAAGCGGGAGGTCGCCAGGCGTCCAACCCCGGAAACCCACGGTTTATTGGCTTATGCCTACTACCGAAATGGCGATACCTCCCGGGCACTCGAACTCATTCGCGAACAAGTGGACGGCAAGACTTTTGAACCCCAGACACTCCTGTATGCCGCTGAAATTTACAAGGCTTCAGGTATGGAAGGGCGGGCCGACCAACTCGCTTCCGAACTGGAGGAAGCCGTTTACGAACTCGGCCCGGAAACCCCGTCCCGGTTGAAGTCATTGAAGATGTAGCATTTTCATTACGGAGGTTTTTAGGATTCAATCTGATTTTGCTACATATAAGCCCTGATCCATTTGGGAATCAGGGCTTTTCATCGAAAACTATGAATTTTTATTGTTCATTATGGACCCGAATTCCTATATTGTCCAGTCCAGAACCCAAAAAGCCTGCCGGATGCCCCTCTGAAAGGCACAGAACTTAAAACCTATATGTTATGGAAATCCTACTTTTTTCCATTGGTATTACCGCAATGGCACTATCTGCCGTAATGGTCTACCAGGCCCACCATTCCCTTCAAAAAACCAAGAAAGCCGAACGACAGCTGCGTATGAAGCACTGATACGTTTCCGCAAACTTTTTGGCAGGCCTCACAGGGTATTTCCGGCTATTAATTCAGGCGGACACCCCGTATTTCCGGAAACATCCGTATTTTTTCGCAATACGAGTTCCCGCCCATGATCAGTGTGGTCATCCCCGTACATAACGAACGTGAAAACCTGAGCCGGTTGATCCCCTACCTGCAGCGAATCCGGGGCGATCAAGCCGTGGAATTGTTGCCGGTCCTGTCCGGTGCTACCCAGGATGGTTCTGCGGAAGTCCTGAGGGAACTGGGGTTGGAACCCCTGAGATGTGAGGCTACGAGCAGGGCCAGCCAGATGAATGCGGGTGCCCTTCGCGCCAGGGGGGCCACCCTGGCCTTTTTGCATGCCGATGTCTGGCCACCAGAGGAATTCTTCCAGGATATCGCCCAAACGTTATCCGAAGACTACCAGGCGGGCTTTTTTTCCTACCGCTTTGACAAACAGTGCCTCATGCTTCGGATCAATGGGTACTTCACCCGGAAGGACGGGCTCTTTACAGGGGGAGGGGATCAATGCCTGTTTATTAAAAAACATACGTTTGAAGCCCTGGGGAGATTTGACCCGGAACAGGTCCTGATGGAAGACTTTGAGTTTTTCCGTCGAATGAAACGGGCCCGGACCCCGTATCGGATCGTCCCCAACGATATGGTGGTTTCCGCCCGGAAGTACCAACGGAATTCCTATCTGCGGGTGAACCTCAGCAACCTTTTCCTTTTGATACTCTTTTACTGCGGGTGCAAACCGGACACACTCAAGCATCTCTACGGGAAATTATTCCGCCCCAATCCATAGGATCGCATCCGGCGCTGCTTATGATTCTAAGATACTAAGTAGTTTTTTATACCGCCCCGAGGGTGTAGAGTTGTTCCAGGGTAGGTGTCTCGCTTCCGCCAGCTGGTTCCAGGGTAATCCCGAAGGCCTCTGATTCGTTCGGGTTGGGCAGGGCAAAGATCCGGTTTTCCTCTGAGGCAAAATCCTCCAGGAGGCCCAGGCTTGTAGGGGTCAGCGGATCCAGCTTCAGGGACCAGACCTGGTAGACCATTCCCGGTGGGGGTTCCGGCAGGCCGATCGCATCGATCAGCAGTTGCCCGGAATCCCGGTTCCAATAAACGCGGGCGTAGGCTTCTGGTGCCACCTGTTGCCCGTCAAGCGGTACGACGGAAATATTTTTGTCCCGGAGTTCCCGCATCAGGGAATCGGTACCGGCAAGAGCCTCCCGGGCCGCTTCCACCTGTTGCTCCAGGAACTGGTTGTCCTGCTGGAGTACCTGGACATCCGCCTGCAGGCGCTGCCGTTCGCTCGCCATCCATATAAGCCCCGCCCCGAGTACCAGGGCTGCCGCCCAACCGGCCCAGGTTGCCCAGGGTTTCCTCCGGGGTTCCAGGGTCCGGACGCCGGGGGTCCCGGCCTGTCCTTTTGAAGGATCCGCCTGGATCCGCTGCCGCACTGACTCAAAATCGAAACGGGTACCCGCCGGGGCCAGGCTGCTGCCCAACCGGTGAAAGGCCGATTCAATCGCCTGGATTTCCGCCAGGATTTCCGGGTGCTCCAAAGACAGGCGGGTCACCTCGCGGCTCTCGTCCTCGCTAAGTGCCCCGGCTACGTATAGCTCGAGGATCCCGGATTCTATGTACGCTTGAACATCCATCAGTAGACTAAATTTTTACGAAGACGGGAGATGCAATTGCGGACCCGCGTTTTAACAGTCCCCAGGGGGATGTCCAAAAAGTCCGAAGACTCTTTCTGCGTCAGGCCTTTAAAATACAGCAGCTCGATGATCTGGTGGCATTTTTTCCCAAGGCCGCGGATCAACCCTTTCACGCGATTCATATCCACGCCGAAGGTTTGCTCCTCCTGCTCTTCTGCCATATCTACGAAAAAGGTCGTATGAAGGTTCAATTGCTGCTCTTTGTGGGATTTAGAGCGCAATTCGTCGATTGCCGCGTTTCGGGCAATGTTCAGGATCCAGGTGAAAAAGCGGCCTTTGGATGCGTCGTAGCTGAACCGGTAGTCCCAGATTTTGACAAAGACGTCCTGGGTGAGCTCCTCGGCTCGCTCCCGGTTCCTTAAAATCGTGTGGATCACCCCGCAGATATTCGGAGCATACCGGGAGTGCAATTCTTTAAAGGCAGCCATCCGGCCATCTTTAAATTGTTCAATCAGGAGGTCCTGTTCCAATAGGGTAGGGTCTGGTTTTCGGTTGGTGGTGGAAACTGTGCCGATTACTGGATAATGCCTGTGCAGCTTACGCGGGCCCCGGCAGCTCCACTGGGCTGGGAGGTAAAATCGTCCGCGCCCTGGTGTACGATAACGGCTTTTCCGAGAATATCCTTATTCGGGTCTTCACAGCCCATGCACCACTGGTCGGTCTCGAATTCCACTGTTGCGGTCCCGTCTTCGGCAGCGGTGAAATTCCCGATATCCCCTTTGTGGTAGCCGGCTTCATCCCCCCATTGACCATGGGGCTCCCCGGTCGGGTTCCAGTGCCCGCCTGCAGAAGTCCCGTCAGCCGCCGAGCAATCGGCATTTTCGTGGATGTGGATGGCGTGTTCCCCGGCACTGAGGCCTGTGAAGGATGCCTCCATCATCACTGTTCCATCTTTCTCGGTAAAACTGACGTCTCCCTGAACCCCGCTGTCACTCTTGGGTTCCATGGTAAACTTGACAATTTCCTCACTGACTTCTTCAGTGACGGTTTCCATATTCTCTTCCATTTCATCCGCAGCGGCGTCGGCCTCTTTCTTGGTTTCCTTACAGCTGAAGCTGATTGCAAAAAGAAGTGCGAGTACGCTTATGGTGGTCTTTTTCATTTTACTGATTTTGGATTCGCCTAAAAATAGGAATTATTCCGAAGGATGGCAACCTCAATCCGGCTTTCCTATGACCGGATCACGGGGCGAGGCGCGTCAGGATTTGGACCGGCCCGTGGAGCGTCTTGTGGACCGGGCATTTATCGGCGATTTCAAGCAATTTTTGCACCTGCTTTTCATCCAGGTCCCCGGTAAGGCGGATTTCCCTTCTAAAGGTATCGATCCGTGCCTCCTTCGTTTCGCAACGGTCGCAATCCTCGGCGTGATCCTTCCCGTGGGAGGTGTGGACTTCCACGTGCTGTAAGTCCCATTTTTTTCGTTTGGCGTACATCTGAAGCGTCATGGCCGTACAGGCCGAAAGGCCGGCAGCCACCAATTCGTAGGGCGACGGGCCCAGGTCCCGGCCGCCAAAACTTTCCGGTTCGTCCGCCAGCATGCGGTGGTTGCCCACGAGCATTTCCGTGGTAAACCCGGCGTCCGCCTCCAGGCTGGCTACCACCTGCTGTTTCGTTTTCAGGGGCGCCTCTTCCGGCTGCAGGGTGTAGCGCCCTGCCCAGGAAGCAATCACCGACCCGGCGTACCGGGCATCCACCGGGAGGCTGAGCAGGTGGTCTGCCCCGTCCAGGGTGATAAAGCTCTTGGGGTGGCGGGCCGCCCTGTATAGCCGTTCGGCCTGGTCAATGCCCACGATGGTGTCCTGGGGGGAATGCATGATCAACAGGGCTTTCCCCAGGGAACCCAGGCGTTCCTCCAGCGGATGATCCTCCAGGTCGTCCAGGAATTCTTTCCGGATCCTGAAAGGCCGCCCGCCGATTCGGACCTCGGCGCTGCCTGTTGTCTCGATGGTTTCAAGGGATTCTCCCAACAAGCCGGTTACATGCTTTGGGTTGGCCGGGCTGCCGATGGTTGCCACCGCCCGTACATCGGGAAGCTCAAAAGCCGCAGCCAGACAGGCGGTACCCCCCAGGGAGTGGCCTACGAGCAGTTGCGGGGCCTCAAAATGGGATTTCAGGAAATCCGAAGCGGCCACCAGATCTCCGATATTCCTGGAAAAATCCGTGGATGCGAATTCGCCATCGCTGCCACCCAGGCCGGTAAAATCAAAACGCAAAACGCCAAAACCGCTCATAGTCAACGACCTGGCTACTTCACGTACCGCCCGCAAATCCTTGGAACAGGTAAAGCAGTGGGCGAACAGTGCAAAAGCGGCGGGTTTCCTGTCGGCCGGCAATTCGAGCTTGCCCGCCAATTGCAGGTTCCCGGCGCCGGTAAATCGGATACTTTCAGATTTCATGGCATATGTTTTAACGGTTCAGCCCGTGCTTCCCACCCCTTGGAGGGTTAGGGGGTTGCCTGTTTCCGCCTCAGGTCCGGGTTAAAGAAAACCCCGAGTTGCAACCGGTCGTAATGCGCGGTTGAGAAATGGTTTTTCAGGTATCCCGCCTGAACGCTCAGGGTCGGGCTCAGTTTGGCCCCGAGTGCCAGGTAGAGCCGGTTCTGGCCAAAAATGTTGCCCTGAAGGTTCAGGAAGACCTCGTCGTACCAGTTCAAGAAAAACGTGTCCCCGAGCGGATAGGTTACCTGCAACCTGTATCGCGCCCGGTGCTGGGTTTCCGTCGGGCCGTCGAAATTCAGGAACCGCTGCTCCAACCGGTAGCGGTGTTCAAAAGCGAAACGGCTTACGGTGTTTTTCAGGATAAACTGCTGGAAGATACGGTGTTCGGTGATTTTATTCAACAGGATTTCATCACCGTCAAATGTCGGGTCCGTATCAATATACGCATACCCGAAAGTGGCGATGGCCTCATCGGAAATGTGGTAGTTTGCCCCGGTGCGCAGCAGCATCTGGTTGAAGCTGTTTGTAATTTCGAAGAAACGAAACTG
>CAXQQM010000018.1:0-6714 GCA_964226055.1 Robiginitalea sp.
CGGCTACAGGCCGGCCTGAAAAGGTGATCGGTATGCATTTTATGAATCCGGTGCCGCTTATGCAACTCGTGGAAGTCATCCGCGGGTACAGCACCAGCGATGGGGTAACCCGGGCCGTGCTGGATCTCTCCGTAAAATTGGGGAAAACCCATACCGAGGTTAACGATTACCCGGGCTTTGTCGCGAACCGCATCCTGATGCCCATGATCAATGAAGCAATTGAATCCCTTTATACAGGCGTGGCCGGGGTGCAGGAAATCGACACGGTTATGAAACTAGGGATGGGCCACCCGATGGGGCCACTCCAACTGGCCGATTTCATCGGCCTGGATGTCTGCCTGTCCATCATGGATGTTCTGAACGACGGGTTTCGGGACCCCAAATACGCGGCCTGCCCCCTCCTGCGAAAAATGGTCACCGCCGGGAAACTCGGGGTAAAATCCGGGGAGGGCTTTTACGACTATTCCGAGTCGCGCAAAGCCGAACGCGTGTCCCGGCAGTTCAGCTAATCCGATGCCAGAAGCCCTGCCATTTGCCGCCATCCGTCCTGCAGTGGACAAGGCCCCGTTCGTGGTTTCCCGATCCTGGGACGACTATCCGCCCAGGGACCGGGCCGCCGAAATGCGTGCCAACCCGTTTTCATTCCTGCATATCATCGACCCGGGTTTTAAGTTCAATACCCCCCTGAAAGGCAACCAGCGACATGAGATGGTGCGCAACAGGTACCTGGAATTCCTTGAAGAAGGCATCCTCGTAAAGGAAAGCCAGCCGTGCTATTACCTCTATGAGAGTTCGCGCCCCGGGTTTACCTGCCGGGGGATATTTTGTGCAACACCCACCACCCGGTACCGGGACGGCAGCATCCGGCGGCATGAAGACACCATCCGCCGGCGGGAGGTGTTGTTTGCGGATTATCTGGAACAGGTGCGGTTTAACGCGGAACCCGTCCTGCTCACCTACCCGGACAACCCGGAGGTGGACGCTGAAACAGCTGCTATCTGTCAGGGAGAACCCCTGTACCATTTTACCACCCCGGACCGCGTGGAGCACCGGATGTGGGTTGTCCGGGACAAATCGCAGATCCGTGCCATCCGGGAAGCCTTTGCAGGTATCCCCGTATTGTACATCGCAGACGGCCACCACCGGAGCGCCTCTTCCGACCTGCTGGCCGGCAGGTTGCAGGAAAACAACCCGGATCACACAGGGGAAGAGCCATACAACTATTTCATGAGCTACCTGATCCCGGAATCCCAGGTGCAGATCCGGGCCTTCCACCGGATGCTGACCGATCTCGGTGATTTGCAGCCTGCCGACATCCTGCTGCAACTGGATACGGCATTCAGGATCAGGCCCATGGGCACCCAACCGTATGAGCCGACCCGGAAACACGAGTTTTCCATGTACCTGGACGGCGCCTATTACGCACTGCATCTGCGCAAAACAGCCCGACCACCCGAATCCGCCCTGGACAATCTGGATGTTTGCCTCCTGAACGAAAAGGTGCTGAAACCGGTGTTCGGAATCACCGATCCGCGTCGGGACCGGCGGCTGCAGTACCGGTGCTGGGAGCACCCGGCACTGGAACTCAAAGCAGCGGTTGACAGCGGGGAATTTGCAGTGGGTTTCGGACTGGTCCCGGTGAGCATGGGGGAAATCCGGCAAGTGGCAGACAGCGGGCAGACCATGCCCCCAAAAAGCACCTTTTTGGAACCTAAATTGCGTAGTGGCCTGACTATTTATGATATTTGAACCCAGAGAAGCAACATGTCCATGGAAATACCGAAAAGACTCGCGGAACTGAAGGAATCCCTGCCGGAGGGCGTTACCCTGGTGGCCGTATCCAAAACCAAGGACGATGCGGCAATCATGGAGGCGTACCGGGCCGGGCATCGCGTTTTCGGCGAGAACCGGGTGCAGGAACTCACGGCCAAGTACGAACGCCTCCCGAAGGACATCCAATGGCACATGATCGGGCACCTGCAGCGCAACAAGGTAAAGTACCTGGTGCCGTTTGTAAGCCTGATCCAGGGGGTGGACAGCCCGCGCCTGCTTCGTGAAATCGACAAACGCGGCCGAAAGGCCGGTCGGGTCATCGACTGCCTGCTGCAGGTACATATCGCCGAGGAGGACAGTAAATTCGGCTTTGACAGGGAGGAACTCGAAGAACTGCTGGCGGGCGGGTCGCTCGGGGAAATGGACCATGTCCGGGTTCGCGGGATGATGGGCATGGCGACATTTACGGATAACACCGCCCAGGTACGTCGGGAATTTGCCAGTTTAAAAGCCCTGTACGACAGGTGGCTGGAAGCCGACCCCCGGGCCGACATCCTTTCCATGGGGATGAGCGGGG
Source organism: Robiginitalea sp. (assembly GCA_964226055.1). Classification (GTDB taxonomy): domain Bacteria; phylum Bacteroidota; class Bacteroidia; order Flavobacteriales; family Flavobacteriaceae; genus Robiginitalea. The sequence goes on from CAXQQM010000018.1 coordinate 2,351, forward strand.
ACTACCGGATTGCCATTGAGGAGGGCAGCAACATGGTCCGGATCGGAAGCAGTATCTTTGGCGCAAGGGATTAACAGATAAAGAACAGGGATTTTGACGTACGCCGTACTCGATATAGAAACCACCGGGGGGAAATTTGACGAAGAAGGGATTACCGAGATCGCCATCCACCGGTTCGACGGCCATGAGGTGGTGGATACCTTTATCAGCCTGATCAACCCGGAACGCCCCATCCAGCCCTATGTGCAAAAACTCACCGGTATCGACCCCAAGATGGTACAGACCGCCCCCCGCTTCCACCAGGTTGCCAAGCGGATTGTGGAAATCACGCGCGACAGCGTCCTGGTAGCCCACAACGCCCAGTTCGACTACCGGATCCTGCGTACGGAATTCAGGAGGCTCGGTTACAAATACGAGCGGAAAACCCTGTGCACGGTAGATTTGTCCCAGCGGTTGATCCCCGACGCGGAATCTCACAGCCTGGGCAAACTCGTCCGGTCACTCGGCATCCCGGTAAGCAACCGCCACCGGGCCAACGGGGACGCCCTGGCCACCTTAAAACTGCTGCAACACCTGCTGGACCGGGATACAGGCAAGACCATTACCTCGGAGGTGATCCGCGCAGAAACCCTGGGGGAGCTGTCCAACCGGCAACTCCGTTTTGTAGAGGAGGCCCCGGATTCCATCGGCGTGTATTACCTCTACGACAAGGATGGCAACCTGCTGTACCTGGATGGCAGCCGGGACATGAAACGCAGCCTGAACCGGCACTTTACCGGGGAAAGCCCGCATTCCAGATCGTTGCGGAAACTAACACGTGAGGTGCGTTTCGAGAAGACCGGGAGTGAATTGATCGCGAGGCTGAAGGCGTTCGCCGAGATCCGGGAAAACAAGCCGTCCTACCGGCCCAGGAAAAAGGGCCGGCAGGTTGACCCGGGGAAAGCCCTCCATATCAACGGGGACAAATTCCCCCTTTCGGGAAGCGATTTACTGCTCGTGGACACCGGGCGTTCCGAGGGCGAGCGGGCAGCCGTACGCATTGGCCAGGGGGGTGTAAAAGGAATGGGCTACTTTGGCCTGAACCATCAAATCAATAATATTCCTATCTTAGAGAATCTGTTGACCCCTATTTCCGACCCCCGGGGAGGTTTGGGCGTCGTTGCCGCCTACCTGAAGGATCAGAAGGTCCTGCGGATTGTAGAACTCAACGAATCCTCTTGAAAGACTCCGACAACAATTTCGGCTGGAAGCGCAAGCTCCACGAAATCATTTACGAGGCCGACACCCCGGAAGGGAAATGGTTCGACCTGATCCTTTTTGCGGTCATTATCCTGAGCGTACTCCTGGTCATGCTGGAAAGCGTTGCGGAATTCGATGCCAAATACCACCGGGAGTTGCTGGCGCTGGAATGGGTTGTGACGATATTCTTCACCATTGAATACATCGCCAGGGTGGTGTGCATACGGAAACCTGCCAGTTATATTTTCAGCTTTTACGGTATCATCGACTTCCTCTCCACCATCCCCCTGTATGTATCCTACATCTTTGCAGGCTCCCAGGTGCTGCTGGCCGTGCGGGCCCTGCGCCTGTTGCGGATCTTCCGGATCCTGAAACTCGTACAGTTTATCGGGGAGGCCTCCCATCTGAAGTCCGCGCTAAAAGCAAGCAGGGCGAAGATTTTCGTGTTCATCTATGCCGTTTTGATCCTCTCGGTGATTATGGGCACCATCATGTACATGATCGAGGGGGACGAAGCTGGCTTCACGAGTATCCCGCGCAGCATCTACTGGACGATTGTCACGCTCACTACGGTCGGGTTCGGGGATATTACCCCCCAAACGACCCTCGGCCAGTTGATCGCCACGATCATCATGGTGCTGGGGTATGGCATCATTGCGGTCCCCACGGGCATCGTGACGGTGGAGTACGGCAGACAGAAGCGGGAAGGAACGGCCTCCAAAGAGCCGGTTGTCCACCTGAATACCCAATCCTGCCCTGACTGCGCCATTGGGGGCCACCGGGACGGGGCGGAATTCTGCTTTAATTGCGGAGCCCGGTTGTGATGGGAAAGGTGCTGATTTCCATCGGCGGCCCTACCGGTATCGGCAAGACCACCTGGGCCATCGGGCTCGCCAGGCACTACCAGGCGGAAATCCTCTCTGCGGATTCCAGGCAGTTCTACAGGGAAATCCCCATCGGGACCGCCAGCCCGACATTGTCTGAACAGGAACAGGCGCCCCACCACTTCGTAGGACACCTCTCCGTGCACGACACCTATTCCGTCGGTGACTTCCGTCGGGATGCCCTTGAACGCCTGCGGAACCTGTTTCAAACCCATGATATAGCAATCCTGGTCGGGGGCAGCGGCCTCTACCTGGACGCGGTTACCCGCGGGCTGGACGAATTCCCGGAGGTGGAACCCCGGATCCGCCGGGAACTCAACGCGCTTTGGCAGGACCAAGGCCTGGAGGCCCTCCAGGAGATGCTTCGCGAAAAAGACCCGGCGTATTACCAGCAAGTAGACCGGCAAAACCCGCACCGGCTGATCCGTGCCCTGGAGGTATGCCTGGTTGCCAGTCGGCCTTACAGTTCATTCCTGGGCAAACGGAAGGCCCCGGATTTTTTCCAGACGATTCGCCTGGGGATTCATGCGCCCAGGGAGACGGTTTACCGACGAATTGAACAGCGGGTGCAGGCCATGGTAGAAGCGGGCCTGGAGGATGAAGCACGGAGACTCTATCCCCATCGGAAACTCAATGCATTGCAAACGGTCGGATATCAGGAATTTTTTGCATATTTCGACGGCCAGTACGACCGGGAAACCGCCCTAAAAGAAATTGCCAAAAACACGAGGCGGTTTGCTAAAAGACAGCTGACGTGGTTCCGCAAAGATCCCGAAATCCACTGGGTGCCTTATGACGCACCCCTCGAAAAGGCCACTGAATATATTGACACACAATTGAAAAACCTGGGCCATGGATAACAGCCAACCGGACATTTTCATCGTAATGGGGGTATCCGCCTGCGGCAAAACGACCCTGGGGGAAGCACTTGCAGCCGAATTCGGGTGCCCGTTTTTCGACGGGGACGACTTTCACCCGCCGGAAAACATCGTGAAAATGAAGGCTGAAGAGCCGCTTGGCGATTCGGATCGGGAAGGCTGGCTGAAAGCCCTCAATGCCCTGGCCCGCAAGCATACAGGCTCGGGAGGGGCCGTGATCGCGTGTTCGGCCCTGAAAGAAAAGTACCGCGATTGGCTAAGGGAGGGCCTGGATCCGGGGGAAATTTGCTGGGTGGTACTAACCGGGACCTTTGAAGACATCCTGGAGCGCATTCAGGCACGTGCCGACCACTACATGCCCCCTGCCCTGCTCCGCAGCCAGTTTGCGGACCTGGAAGTACCCGATTACGGGATCCACCTACCGGCCTATGGCATGCCTACAGATGAAATGGTACGGCGGGTAGCCGCCCATATCCAATCGGAGCGGTAACAACCTAACATGCACTGCCAGATTGAACGAATAAAACCGGGCAGCCGATGGGCTATTCGGATTTCTCGGAATCGGTCTTGACCACCAGTCGGAAGCCTTCCCCGTGGATATTGAGGATTTCCACACTGTCGTCTTTCTTGAGGTATTTGCGCAGCTTGGCAATATACACGTCCATGCTCCGGGAGGTAAAGTAATTGTCATCCCGCCAGATTTTGGTCAGGGCGAGTTCCCTGGGCATCAGATCGTTTTCGTGCAGGGCCAGCAGACGGAGCAATTCGTTCTCCTTGGGCGAGAGCTTTGTGGGTTCTTCGTCTTTGTATTTGAGGAATCGCAACTTGGAATTCAGGTGGAAATCCCCAAAATCAAATTCAAATTGCTTGCTGTCCGCCAGGCTGTTGGAAGCTTTCCTTTGAAGGATCGCCTTGAGCTTCACAAGCAGAACTTCCGAGTCAAACGGCTTATTGAGATAATCGTCTGCGCCTGCCTTGTATCCTTTCAGCACATCTTCCTTCATGGTTTTTGCCGTGAGGAAAATAATCGGGATGTGGTCGTTTTTCTCGCGGATTTCCTTGGCGAGCGTAAAACCGTCCTTATAGGGCATCATCACATCCAGGATACAAACGTCAAAAGGCTCTTTCTTGAATTTCTCGAAGCCTTCCATACCGTTCTTCGCCAGGGTAACGTCAAAATCATTCATCGAAAGGTAATCCTTGAGGACAATCCCGAAGTTCGGGTCGTCTTCCACCAAAAGAATCTTTTTATTCTCTGTTTCCATAATCGTTTGTTAAATTAATGGGAGTTTGATATAAAAAGTGCTTCCTTTTCCTTTTTCACTTTCCGCATACACCTCTCCCTGGTGATCCTCTACTATTT
>CAXQQM010000019.1:0-12249 GCA_964226055.1 Robiginitalea sp.
CACCGAGATCTACACCACCTGTGACACTCTTTCCCTACACGACGCTCTTCCGATCTAATCAAAGCAAAAACCGATCATGTTGACCATTTCTATCAAGGCAAATTCTATTTCCGAGTACTTTGCCCAGGTACAGAGTGTTTTGGGTGGGGAACTGACCGATGACTGGGGCGAATACGTCCTGGAAATAGACAACCAGTACGCCCGGGGATCCCTGAGATATCGAGAATTCGAATGGGGTGCCAGCGTCTTTGACTACGACATTGTTTTTCACCAACCGACCGTTTTTCGCATCTGCACGGCACGGTACAACCCGATTCATTTCGTCTACTGCCTGGAAGGCCACAGCCAACATCGATTCGGGCACGAATCCGAACCCCGGAAATTCGAGCAATTCCAATCCGTGATCGTTACGGGTCCGGCCGAAGGGTTTCAAACGGGGGAATTTCCCGAGGGGATACCTCTGAAGATCAATTCCATCCGCATCGACCGCGAAAAATTCATCAGCAGCAGGCTGCAGATGGTCGAAACCTTAAACCAACGTCTCTACGACGTGTTCCACGATGTTGACAGGCGGCAGGCGTTCGCCTACCAGGGATCCTATAACCTGGCCCTGGCCCCCCTGGTGGAAAAGCTGTATAGCCTGGATTCCCGTGGCATGATCCGCATCATGCAGATTGAAGGGCTGGTCCTCCAGATCCTCTCAGCCCACATCATGGACCACGAAGAATCCATGGCTGGCACCAACGGGGATGTACGCGTTTTGAACCGGGATTTATTGGTAGTCCGGGACATTGCACGTCAAATTTCGGAGCAGGTGGCAGGCGATTATTCTTTGCCTGCCCTGTCGAAAGCCAGCGGGCTTTCCCAATACAAATTGCAGGAAGGATTTAAAAGCCTGTATACGCGGACCGTAGCGGATTACGTGCGGCACGTACGCCTGGAAACCGCGCGCAACCTCTTGCGGAAGACGGACATGAACATCAGCGAGGTGGTTTACTCCGTCGGCTTTAACAGCAGGAGTTATTTCTCCAACATTTTTAAAAAACAATACGGCCTCAGCCCCAGCGATTTTATCAGCAAACTCAGGCGGACGGGTTCGGATTAGCGCTTGAATCGCATCTCGATTCGGCGACCTGTTTTGCACGGCCAAAGACCGGTTTGCCGGGGAAATTGCGTAAATTTCCCAGATCAGATCGTATAAGTTAAAAACCATGGGATCCATCCGGCTTATTTTCCTGTTGCTGCTGACTTTCCCGGTGAGTCACGGACAGTCGGATGGGGCAGCGCCCCCCAAGCTAGTTGTTGGCGTGGTAGTGGATCAGATGCGTTTTGACTATCTGGAAAAATACCGGGATAATTTCGGCGATGCGGGATTTCTGCGACTGCTACGCGAGGGTTTCTCTTTTGAAAATATGCATTACGATTACATACCTACCGTAACCGCAGCGGGTCATGCTTCCATCTATACGGGTACCACGCCTTCCGGACACGGGATTATCGGGAATTCCTGGTACGACCGGGACTTGGGCAGGATTATTAACAACGTAGGGGATACCACCGTGCAAATAACCGGTTCGCTGATGCCGAATGGGGAAGGCCGGTCTCCGGCGCGGTTGATGGCGCCCACATTTTCGGACCATCTGCACGAATGGGCGGGGCCGGAGTCGCGGATTATCAGCATTTCCCTGAAGGATCGGGGGGCGATACTGCCCGGGGGCCACCAGGCGGATGCCGCGTATTGGCACGATTGGGAAACCAGTCCGGGTTATTTTGTTTCCAGCACCTATTACATGGACGCGCTCCCTGCCTGGGTGGAAGATTTCAATGCTGAGGGCCTCTCCGAGAATTATATGCTTCAGACATGGACCCCGCTGCTTCCCCTGGAGGCCTACCAGAACTGCTCCCCGGACGACAACGCCTACGAGGTGATCCTCAAGGGCAAGGATGCCCCGGTTTTCCCCTACGACCTGGCTGCGATGCGCAGCGAATACGACGAGGGTGAACCCTACCACAACATCCTCTGGGCCACGCCATACGGAAATGAACTCGTCCGGGACTTTGCCCTGAGGGCCTTGCGGTCCGAGGAACTCGGAAAGGATTCGATCCCCGACTTTTTGGGGATCAGTTTTTCGACCCCCGATGTGGCAGGGCATACTTTTGGCCCGCAATCGGTGGAAATGGCAGATATCTACCTGCGGCTCGACCGGGATATTGCCCAACTCCTCCAGGCGCTGGACCAGGAGGTTGGCCAGGGCCGGTATGTGCTTTTCCTGACTTCGGACCACGGTGTCCATCCCGTCGTATCCCAGGCGCAGGAACAGGGCCTCCCAGCCGGGCTGGCGGTACTTCCCAGATACAGTCAGGATTTGATGTTCCATCTGTCCCTTCGATACGGCGCGTTCGATTGGATTGAATCGTTTGGCACCGAACAAATCTATTTAAACCGCAAACTGGCAGAAGAAAAGGGAGTTCCACTTGCGGAAATCCAGCAGGTCGCCGCTGCATTTATGGCTGAGCAACCGGGTGTTCGCTACGCCCTGACGGCATCAGACCTGGCAGAGAAAGCGATGGAAGCCCCCCTGCCGGCCATGTTGCAGAAGGGATTTTATGCGAACCGGTCAGGGGATGTGCTACTCGTCTACGAACCAGGTTATGCGCCTACCATGAATTTTCGTATTGCCGTCTCTGAGGTTCGCGGTGCCACCCATGGTTCCGGGTATGCCTTTGACACCCATGTGCCGCTCTTGTGGTTTGGCGCGGGGATTCCACAAGGTTCCACCGACCGCCTGGTGCATCCGGCGGATATTGTCCCGACACTTAACCGGGTGCTCAATCTCACTCCGCTGCCCGGGGCGGCCGGCCAGCCTCTTGACGAGATACTCGACTGACAGCACCTATTGGTCGCGTGCAGCAACCAGGATCTGTTCCCGGTAGGACGTATCGTCCCGGAGGATCTGAAAAAAGTTTTCGAGGAAATCGCGGGTGTTCTGGAATTGCCTTTTATTGTTAAAATCCTCCGCCATGGAATCCAGGCAGGCCATCACCCGGGGTTTCAGGTCCAGATATTGCCTGCGCACCGCATCGAAGACCTGCGGATCCCGCTTGAACCCCCTGAAGAGTCTTTGGGTAACCTTATCAATGTTCAGATTGTCGCCCTGCACACTGGAAACAACCGCATAATGGGCATCCACCAGCCCGCTCATGTCAAAGTCATACGGAATGGGGATGGCTTGACGGCCTTCGACAAAGATCAGTTTCTCGTTGTGTTGGTAGGCCGATGAGAAATCCGTGTTGCCAATCATAAACTGAAAAAAGTCGTTCTGTACGGAGCTCAGGTGGTCCTGCTGTAAGGGGTGTACCGTCCGTTTCAGACGTTTGCCCCGGTTCCGGTCTGCCACGTTCGCAATATCCTCGATCATAAAAGATTCGAGTTCATAGGCTTTTTCATTCCGTTTTTTCTGGTCCACATACTCCAGCCGCATCCGGCGTGTCCGGAAGTGGAACGGGGTGACCATCTCATAAAACTTATACGCCAGGTATTCCTTCAGGACGTAATCGGAACAGTCGTCGGTGGGCGCACAGGGGAGGACAAACTTCAGTTCCTTGTTGCCTTCGAACAGCGTTCCTTTGGCAGCGGACTTTTTGATCCGGACCTTAACCGGCGCGAGAAAGCAATTGGCCTTCCGCCAATTTCCCCTGGCGCGGATGCGGACTTCCAGGGAATCCCAGGCCCCATCCCCAACCCGGTAAAGCAGCATCGTATTCAGGTAGGTACTGTCGTTTGTTTCCCGGATCAGGTCGCGATTCGAGTAACTCAGGCGAATGTCAAGCCGCTCGGTACTGCTGAAAAGCGGCGTGGCTGCGCCTTCTGCTGGCTCGTTTTGACCCAGGCCGGCGCTTGGAAACTGCAGGAGCAGAATCAGGAGGTATCCCAGTAACCGGGATTTTATTTTCACTATCTTAGACGTTAACAAAGCTTTAAGATAATAAAAATTTACGCCATAAATATTTATTTGTCCATAATTAATTGGCGAACACTCAGAGTGTTGCTGGCTTCTGCTTTGGTCACTTTTCTGGCTCTCAAATTCCAGATTGCCTACAATGTGGACCTGACTTTGCTCAGTATTGCCATTGTTTTCCCGCTGGTTTTTTCCATCCGGGGGTCATTCCGACGCAGGGAGAAAGCGCTCCAGCATTTCAGCCAGTTCCGGAGCGCCCTGAAAACCCTGTCGTATTACATCGGCAGCAATGAGGCACTTCCCCAGGAACAAAAAAACCACATGGCGGGGTTGCTCTCCAGCATCAGCGACAAAACCATTGAACACCTGGGCCGGAATGACCCCTCCACAAAGGCGGTTGACGAGAGCATCAACCATATCCATGAGTACCTGCTTGAACTCGGCACTTTGGCCCCTGTCAAACTCAAGGACCGGGTTTTCAGATTTTTGAACGACCTGCACGAAGGTTTCGAGAACCTGCACGCCATCAATATCCACCGGACCCCGGTGTCCCTCAAGGCGTACTGCCTGATATTCATCTATCTGTTTCCATTGGTGTACGCCCCGAACATCCTGATGAATATCGGCACGACCCATCCGGACATTGTCGTATTTTTTATTGTTTTGCTGACGCAGTTTATCCTGGTCACCCTTTATAACATCCAGGACCAGTTGGAGTACCCCTTCGACGAGGATGGACTGGACGATATCAAATTGCAGAATTTTAAAATAGACCGCTAAGGCTGGTGATGGATCGGTTTGCCCCGGGAATTCTGAGGGCGATCAGGAAAGTTCCAGGACCATCCGGTAATCGTCCATGATAAAGCCATCACCGATGTCCTTGATGGTACCTTCCCCTTTTTCGAACCCCATGCGCTCATAGGCCCGGATACTCGCCGAATTGTCTTTGTTTACCGTCAGGGCTATTCGCCGGCAGTCCCAGTCCCGGGCCTGGTTGCGGACATGCTGCATCGCTGCCCGTGCCAAACCCCGCCCCCGGTGGCTTTTCATGACATAGATCTTGCTCAGGAACAATTCTTCCCCCTGCTTTTCATAAGCAAAATACCCGGCAGGCTGACCGTTGTCTTCCAGCAGGTAATAGCACAGGCCCGCGGCCGACTGCCGGGCGATGGCGTCAGCAGTCTGGAATTTTCGGAGCATATAGTCTACCTGCGGCTTGCCGATGATGGGGATGTAGTGTTCCCGCCAGATCGTATCGGCTAATCTCTCAATCGCCGCGTAGGCATCCGGGGAGTTGGCAAAAAGTATCCGTGTCATAGGGGTTCCTCTTGGGTGCGATGCAAAACAGGCGCCTTCAAATATACAGTTTGGTCCTCATTTAAGCCGGTGGCGGGAATTCGATTAATTGGCTACATTTACGCGACTGACACCAAAAACGCACGATTCATGAAAATTTCCCGCTTTCCTTTTACTGGTGGCCCCCTGGGTGTGCCAGCGGCCAGGATCCTCACGTCTGTGATGTTGTTGGCCGGCATTTATATATCATCCGCACAGGCGGACAGCCCCGTAATCGGGCGCTGGGACCTCACCGTTTCCATGGACGGGCGCGAATTGCCCTCCTGGCTGGAAGTGAAATTATCCGGACAATCCACGCTGGTGGGATACTATGTAAGTTTCGCCGGGAGTGCCCGTCCCATATCCGAGGTGCACGCCGACGGCGGGAGTTTCTCCTTCAGCCTGCCTCCCCAGTGGATCGGAAACCACTACATGCATATTCACGGGAAGGTCGAGGGGGACAACATGAGTGGGGAGCTCCTCTACCACACGGGCACGAGCCATTCATTTAAAGGGGTTCGCGCGCCGGAACTGCTCCGGGAAGAACCGGAGGCCTGGACGCCCGCCCGACCCCTGATTGCGGATTCGGGCCTCGACGGGTGGACCACCACACCGGGGAGCGATACGAACCAGTGGGAGGTCGTCGACGGCGTACTCAACAGCCCGGCGTCGGGTGCCAACCTGATGACTGTGGAAAAATTTGACGACTTCAAACTGCATGTGGAATTCCAGGTTCCCGAAGGCTCCAACTCCGGGATTTACCTGCGGGGGCGGTATGAGGTGCAGGTGGAAGACAGCTACGGGAAGCAGCCTGAGTCCATCTACCTGGGCGGGGTTTACGGCTTCCTGAGCCCGAATGAAATGGCTGCTGCCCGGGCCGGGGAGTGGCAGGAGTACGACATCACGCTCGTCGGCCGCCGGGTCACTGTTGTGTTGAATGGCAAGACGATCATCCACCGGCAGATCATCCCGGGGATTACCGGGGGTGCCCTTGACAGCGCAGAGGGCGAACCGGGGCCCATCATGCTCCAGGGGGACCACGGCCCGATCTCCTATCGGAATATGACCGTATCGGTGCCCGCAAATTAAACCAGATATTACCTACCCGGGCCCGAATCCCATTGACCGGATCCGGTTCCTGCCAATAAAGACCAACAAAATGAAAAGATATTTCCTCCTGGCCGGCCTGTTGAGCCTGGCCTTTTCAACTTCCTTCGCTCAAGAAATCAACGAATATCTGTCCCCTGTAAAATTCCGGAACATCGGACCGTTCCGGGGCGGTCGCTCCACGGGGTCCTCCGGGGTTGTCGGCGACCCGCTGACGTATTACATGGGGACCACCGGTGGCGGGCTCTGGAAGACCACCGATGCCGGACAGCGTTGGACGAATATCTCCGACGGATATTTTAAAACCGGTTCTGTCGGGGCCGTTACGGTTTCGGAGAGCCACCCGAACGTGGTCTATGTCGGTATGGGGGAACATGCCCCCCGGGGGGTGATGACCTCCTATGGGGACGGGGTATACAAATCCGTGGATGGCGGGAAGACCTGGGAGCACCTGGGGCTGGAACTCACGCGGCATATTTCGCGGATCATCGTCCACCCGGAGGACCCGGACCGGGTATGGGTTGCCGCACAGGGCGCCCTGCACGGCCCCACTCAGGAACGGGGCATCTACAAATCCGAGGACGGGGGAATGACCTGGAAAAACGTCCTCTTTGTCAATGAACTCACCGGGTGCAGCGACCTGTCCATGGATGTACACAACCCACAGGTGCTCTATGCCGCCATGTGGGAACACATCCGTAAGCCCTGGCAGGTAGTCAGCGGCGGGCCGGGCAGCGGGCTCTATAAATCCACCGACGGGGGCGAGACCTGGAAGCAGATCCATAAGGGGCTCCCCGAGGAGAAAGGTAAAATGGCCATTGCCGTGTCCCGGGCCAACCCGGACCGGCTCTACGCCGTAATCGAAAGCGACACGCAGAAGGAAAAAGGCGGGCTTTTTACATCTGCAAACGCAGGGGCGAGCTGGAGCCGCGTGAGCGATGACCACCGGCTCGTGCAGCGGGCCTGGTATTATATCGAAGTGGCCCCGGACCCCGTGGATGAACACACTGTCTACGTCTTAAGCGCCTCTGCCTACCGATCCATCGACGGGGGGCGGAACTGGGAGCAAATCCGCACGAACCACGGCGACTACCACGATTTGTGGATCAACCCGAAAAACCCGAAAAACATGGTGATTTCCGACGACGGCGGGGCGGAGATCACCTTTGACGGGGGCAGCAGCTGGTCGCGCCAGGATAACATGCCCACCGCCCAGTTCTACCGGGTAGCCGTGGACAGCCTCTTCCCGTACAACCTCTACGGGGGGCAGCAGGACAATACCTCGGTCAAGATTGCCAGTATCGGAATGGGTTCTTCCGGGATCGGCCGGGAGCACTGGAGCCCCTCGGCCGGGGGGGAAAGCGCCTTTCTGGGCTTCGACCCGAACGACCCGAAAAAGGTCATGGGGGGCAGTTACCTCGGCTATGTGGAGCTGCTGGACGTCCCATCGCAAACGGGGACCCTGGTGATGATCGAACCGAACCTCTACCTGGGGTTGCCGGCCCGGGAAATGAAGTACCTGTTTAACTGGAACGCGCCGATTATCCGTTCCATGCACGAGCCGGACACCTATTACCACGCAGCCCAGTACGTGCTGCGGACCCGGGACCAGGGGATGACCTGGGACGTGATATCCCCGGACCTCACCCGCGATTTGGATGATAAGCAAGGCAATGGGGGAGCGCCCTATACGAACGAAGCGGTGGGGGCCGAAAACTACGGGACGATTTCTTACCTCATCGAGTCGCCCCATGAACCCGGCACGATGTACGCGGGCAGCGATGATGGCATGGTCCACATTACCCGGGACGGGGGTGCTACCTGGCAGGACGTGACGCCAAAAGGCCAGGGCGAGACCCTGGTCAACGCCATCGAAATCTCCCCCCATGACCCGGGCACTGTATATATCGCCACCACCCGGTACAAATTCAACGATTTCCGACCCGGCCTGCTCAAGAGTACGGACTACGGGAAGTCCTGGACGGCTATTGACCAGGGGATCCCGGACGGGGCCTATACCCGGGTGGTCCGGGAAGACCCGGTCCGAAAAGACCTGCTGGTGGCCGGCACGGAAACAGGCCTTTACCTGTCCTACAACGGGGGAGCGGATTGGGAACGCTTCCAATCCAACCTGCCCGTGGTACCGATCACCGATTTGCAGATCCGTTTTGGCGATTTGATCCTGGCTACCCAGGGCCGTTCGTTCTGGATCTGTGACGATATGGCCTTGTTGCGGCAGGTCCCCGGCCGCCCGGATGGGTTGAAACTCTATACCCCGGGCGATGCGATCTACCCGAACTGGTACAGCTCCATGGACGGACCGGACCCCAACGGGACCCACCCCTTTGCCGGGGTCAACCCGCCCAGCGGTATGCCGGTGTATTACCAGTTGCCCCAGACGGTCGATTCCACGGAACTGCGGCTGGAAATCCGCGATGCCTCAGGGAAGCTGGTCCGCGCGTTCAGTTCCCAGGCGGACGACTCCTACAAGTCGTACGAAGGGGCACCCCCCAGGCCGCCCGTCCTGCCCAGTCAGCCGGGGCTCAACAGGTTTGTCTGGGACATGCGGTACCCGCTCCTGCCCGGGGCACCCGAGGTCTATATCGAGGGCAGTTTCCGGGGCCACCGGGCCATCCCCGGTACGTATACCCTGGAACTTATCCACGGGGATACCCGCCAGAAGGCCACGGCCTCTATCCTGCCGAATCCGGCCCTGCCCACCACGGAGGCCGAGTTCTCGGACTATCACGAGTTTATGGAAGGGGCCGAAGCGACCTATCGGGAAATGACCCACATGACCAACGGCATGCGGGAGGTCCGTATGCGTCTGAAGGACCTTATCGGGCATCTGGAAGAAGCCGGGAAGCCCGGGCTCGCTGCGCAGGGGAAAGACCTGGCTGGGGCGATGGACCAATGGGATTCCACCATGGTGCAGCGGCTTTCCAAGGCCTATGACGATGTGGAAAACTACGTAAACGGCTTCACGGCCGAATACCTGACTGCCCTGAACCACGGGGACAGCGGGATCCCGAGGGTCAACAAGGGGACGAAAGAGAAGATCGCCGCCCTGAACCAACGCTGGGCGCAGCATCGCGCAACCGCCCGCCGCATCCTGGATTCCCGGGTGGCCAGTTTTAATGCAGCCTTACAGGAGTCAGGGATCGGCGCCCTGTACCTGCCGCCCATGCCCTGACGCAGCAACCGGAGATCGCCGGCCTGATCTCCGGCTGTTTCCGGTCAACGAGAAAAGGGCGTGTTTGGTCAGGAGGATTTCCCGGGGCTTTGTAAATTTGCGTACTTGGTTGATTCAGAACACTGGGGAATGATATCCAAGCCGATTTTTCTACGCCTGCTGGCAGGTTTCCTGCTGGTTTCCTGTTGGGGTTGCGCCACTCTGAAACAGGAAGAGGACCCCTATGCCGAAACCTGGGAATCCGTGGTGGAATCGCAGAACTGGAAATACGCCCTGGAATTGGGCCCGGATGTTACCGCGGCCCGGCAGGAGGCCTATTTTGCCCTCCCGGACTGGACGGACGGCAGCTCCGCTTCGGCCGACCCGGAATTCGTGGAGACCTATCCAAAACTGGTCAGCCGCGCCTATTTCCGGCTCATCGCGGAGGCCATGAAGGCGGACAGGAGGATACGCAGGTCCTTTCAGGAGCTTTCCCTTGAAATCCGGAATACCGATTCGAAACCCAGCCGCAAACTCCAGCGGGATTACGAAACCGCGCGCAAGCGGTTTATCGCCCACCGGCAGATGCTCGAAGGGCTGCTCGCCTGGAAGGCCTTCAACACCTACGGTTCCGATGACCTGGAATTCTTTATGCGGGAACAACTGCGGCCCTCCCTGGCACTCTACCGCAAGGGCGCCCAACAGGAGCGCATCCTGGACTACCTGATGACAGAGCTCGCGGACCTCTACCACAAACCTGAGGAGGGGATCCTCGATAATTCCCTTTAAGCTTTCATACATTTTGTAAACAAGACTTGACATATTGATTTTTTGCATATATTTGTAAAGAGTATTTTACAAAAAGACAAATATTAATTACAATGCAAACGATCGATATGAATCAAACAACGCGCAAGCAACAACTTAAAAACCTGGCCGCCTGGACATTTGCCTGGGTGCTTTCCACAGCCCTGGTGGTTTTCGGGGCGGAATTTATCTGGGATGGGAACGCGTGGATCACCATGGCCGCCCTGGCAGTAAACGTCCTGGTGGGCCTCGGCATGATCCTCTCCAACCGGCGGTTACTGGAAAACTGCGACGAACTGGAGAAGAAGATCCAGCTGGAATCCATGGGCCTGACCCTGGGCCTGACCCTGGTGGTGGGTATCGCTTTTTCGATGATGGATGCCACCAACCTGATCCCCTTTGACGCAGAAATTGCCTTTTTGGTGATGTTTATGGGCATTTGCTACATGCTGGCCATCTGGTTCAATAACCGGCGCTACCGGTAATTTATAAAAGCCAGATCATGAAAAACACCATCCGCGTCCTTCGCGCCGAAAAGAACTGGACCCAGGAACAGCTGGCAAGTGCCATCGGGGTATCCCGGCAGACCATCAACGCCATCGAGAAAGAGAAGTTCGACCCGAGCCTCCCGACCGCCTTCCGCATCGCCCGGTTGTTCGAAAAGCCCATCGAAGCGATTTTCACCTTCGAAGAATAACCGGTATCCGCCGGGTACCTGCCCAGCCATTTTTCCATGGGAATTCCATTGGTCGAAGATTCGTATCTTCCCGGGAAACCCAACGTATATGAAACGCACTGTATGGGCACTCATCGCCCTGGCCCTGACCCTTTCCTGCAACGGGCCTTCCAATTCCAATGAAACCCCTGCGGACCCGTCTGCCGGATCCGGATCACAATCGGCTGAATCCGGGGAAATAAGTAATGCCCCGGATTCCCCGGACCCTGGTTACGACCCGGAAGCCCGTTTGGCGGAACTCGGCATCGACCTGCCGGAAGCTGCCACCCCCGTGGCAAACTATGTCAATGCCGTCCGCACCGGCAACCTGATTTTCCTGGCCGGAAAGGGCCCCAAACAGGCAGATGGCACCTATATTACCGGACAGGTGGGCACGGACCTTACCGATGAGGAAGGGTACGAGGCCGCCCGGCTGACAGCCATCAACCAACTCGCCGTACTCAAGGCGGAGCTCGGGAACCTGGACCGCGTGGTGCGCATCGTAAAGGTACACGGCATGGTGAATGCCGCACCGGGCTTTACCAACCAGCCCGAGGTGATCAACGGGTTCTCGGACCTGATGGTGGAGGTCTTCGGGGAACGCGGCAAGCACGCCCGGGCAGCCGTGGGGATGGGTTCCCTGCCGCGGAATATCTCCGTGGAGGTGGAGGCGGTGGTTGAGGTGCGGGATTAGGCTGCTATCCCATTATCCCATACGAACTACTCCATCGTTCCGGCGGACTTTGGCAACACGGGCTTCCTGGTTTCCGTGCCGGCTTTCACCTTCAGCCCGAACAGGGGCCTTAGAAAACCGATCCTGCGAATGACAAATTCATAAAGGAGCATACAGACCACCCCGGTAAATACCGTGATGCCCAGGAACTTGAGAAATGGCGACAGATCCAGGGGCAGGATGAGCATGGCCGCGGTATACAAGACCGCCATATGGATGATATATACCGGATAGGCAGCCTGGCTCAGGTAGCGCAGGGCTGCCCCCGGTCGGTTGAGGTATTTATGACCCAAGCCAAAAATGCCGAATATCCACAGGTTGGATTCAATTGCCATGAGGTACCCCGGGGCACTCAGATTGAATTCCAGGAATCGGAGGGTATACAGGGAGGCTGCCAGGCCGATGTACAACCACCTCCATT
>CAXQQM010000020.1:0-20380 GCA_964226055.1 Robiginitalea sp.
GATCTCCCCGACGTTTGTCTGGATGGTGGTACCACCGGTAGCCGGCCCCAGGGGACGGTTGACGATCAGGTCGTTGGTGATCCGCTTGTAGGCGGAAACATCCAGCGTAAGGAAGTTGAAGAAACGCCCTTCCATACCCAACTCGTACTCGGCATAACGCTCGGGCTTGATGTTCGGGTTGGCAAGCGTGTTGGATACGGTGTTGGATACAACGAAGGCACCGTCACCGTCCACGAAGTTCTGCGTGTTCAGGAACAGGTCGACAGAAGTCGGGTACCCGGTGGCAAAACCGGCTGATTCCCCGTAACCACCCCGGATCTTCAGGTAGTTGATCCCTCCCGGGCTTTGCAGCCCGTCAAAGGCTGAAGTCGGGATAAAGGAGAAGCTACCACCCTTATAGAGGAGGGAGCGGTTGTCTACAGACTGGTTGGAAACCCAGTCGTTCCGTGCGTTCAGCGTCAGGTAGAGCCAGCTGTCGTAGCCGAAGTCCACCTGGCCGTAGAGACCGACGATGTTCCGCTGCTGCGTGAACTGGATTTCATCCTGCAGGTCAAAGTTGAAGTGGCGAAGTACGCCAAACACGTTTTGCCCGCTGCTGCTAACCCCCTGCTGATCGAATTGCGTCAGCCGCGACTGGCCACCGACGTTAAACGTCAGGTCCAGTTTTTCGGAGAGGTCGTAGGAACCGTTAAGGATTACATCGTGGTTCCAGATGGTGTTGTTGTTGTCCCAGGTTTCGTAAACCCCGGTGATATAACGAGTGGATACCCCGATACCCCCTTTGTTCTGAGCATTCAGGTTACGCTCGTTGTACACGTCGTAACCGAAACGGTAAAGGATATTCAGGTTGTCGCTGATATCGAACTGGGCAGAAAGGTTTCCAAAGGCCCGGTTGGTCAGCTGGCGCGTAAAGGCGTTGTTCACTGTCCAGAGCGGGTGCTGGATACTGTTGTTCTGACGGTAGTATACGCTACCACCTGTGATCGGGTTCTGGAACGGGATGTTCATCAGGTCTACCGAACGCGGTGTAAAGAATACGTTACTGAAGACCGATGCACCGTCACCCGTCACCTGGTTACCATCCCCCCGTGCAACGGGAGGTGATTTAAAGTCGGTGCGGGAGTAGTTCATCGTCCCGTTGATGGTAAACCGGTTGCTGAGTACTGCACGACCACCGAGACCGATTGTATTCCGGTTCAGCGTGTTGCCGCGGGTAAACCCTTCATCGTCCAAATGGCCGAAGCTCGCGTTGTAGCTGAGTTTCCCATCGTCGGAAGCGCCGTTGGCGTTTATCGAGAGGTTGGAAACCACACCGGTGCGGAAGAAATTCGGCACGCTGGCGTAAGGTTGCCACTTGTAGCGACGCCCCTGGAATTCCGGGAAGGCTGCCGGGATGCCCGTTGAGGCTCCTGCAGTGGAAAAGGGGTGCAAAATTGTCCCGTCGTTACGGATGTCGTATACTCCTGGGAAGTTTGAAAAGTTCCCCCATCCGGCGCGGCCTTCGCGCTCAAAGGAAGGTCCCCAGTTGGAGAAGAACCACCCAAAAGCCTGGTCGAAACCGTTTCCGTACTTCATGGTGTAATCCGGCAGCGAGGCAATCTCGTTGAAGAATACGGATGAAGAAACGGTGATTTCCGACTTCTTGGGTTGTCCGCCCACAGCACCGTTTTTGGTGGTGATCAGGATGACCCCGTTCTTCCCTTGCTCCCCGTACAGGGTGGCTGCGGAGAGCCCCTTCAGTACGTTGACGCTTTCGATGTTGTTCGGGTCCAGGTCCAGGAAACGGGAGGAACCGTTGTTACCATCCACAAAGCTGCCCTGGGCGTTGGTGTCACTACTGAAAGGCACCCCGTCCACGATAAAGAGCGGCTGGTTGTCCTGGCTGAAGGATTGATACCCCCGGATAACGATATTGGTCGCAGAACCTGAAATACCACTTTGCTGGGTAATATTCACACCGGAAGCCTTACCCCTGAGGATACGGCCCACATCACCTTCCGTCCGGTTTTCCAGTTGGTCCTCGTCAACGGAGGAGACCGCATAACCAAGCGCTTTCTTCTCCCGCTTGATACCCTGGGCGGTTACAACCACCTCTTCAAGGGCCTGGGCGTCCTCTGACATCTGAACGTTAATGGTGTTCCCGGCGCCCACGGTGCGCTCCTCGGCGCGCATGCCGAGATAGGTATAGACCAACACATCGCCTTCACTCGCCTGGATGGCGTAGTTTCCGTCGAAGTCGGTCTGAGTACCCGTGGTACTGCCCTGAACAAGGATGTTAACCCCAGGTAGCGGCAGACCGTCTGCGTCGGCAACCGTACCTGAAATCGTCTTTTCTTGTGCAAAGGAAATCTGCACAACCAACGCTAAAAATAGCGTCAGGATTCCATTTAATTTTGTTCTCATTTTTTAATTATTTGAATTAGCTAAGTGCGAAAATCTTAATTCTGTGTTAATAATCCAAACTTATTTTAATAAAACTTTAAGCGCTGCCGGGATAATTCGTAGTCGTAATTTTAGCCCTTTCCCATTTGTCAGATGCATATTTCAGAACCCGCCTGGTTGCGAAAAAGACAAAAAGGAGGGTTCGCCGTTCCCATTTGTTTCCCTGATGTTTTCCGGGGAATGGGGTCCGAATCCCGCCGCGGGTTCCAGGAAGGCCATCAAAAGCCGGGAGAGCGATATTCGGTGCTGTTGGCCTGAGGCCGGCCCGGGTGCGGCAATGGCGGTTCCGGTTCTCAGGTGGAAGTGTTTGAACCACACATAGAATGCCCTATATATATTAAGGTATGCGGATGCGGAAAATCCCACCGCTTTTTCTGCCCCGTTCCATATGCCCGGACAGGCTGATTTGGCGATGCCGGCCCGGCGGGGTAAAAATGCCTTAAAATTAAATGTCAGGGATTTGAATTACAGGAAATAATTGCTACATTTGCCAGCCCTTAAACAGGGGTATATTTTTTTATCAAGCAATTTTATGCCAACAATTTCACAATTAGTACGAAAAGGAAGGGCCACAATTACCAAGAAGAGTAAATCGGCTGCTTTGGATTCGTGCCCGCAACGCAGAGGGGTCTGCACGCGCGTCTACACCACCACGCCCAAGAAACCAAACTCCGCCATGCGGAAGGTTGCCCGGGTGCGGCTTACCAACGGTAAGGAAGTCAACGCGTATATCCCCGGCGAAGGTCACAACCTCCAGGAGCACTCGATAGTATTGGTTAGAGGCGGACGTGTGAAGGACTTACCGGGTGTCAGATACCATATTGTGCGCGGGGCATTGGATACCGCCGGCGTAGCCGGGCGGACCCAGCGCCGGAGCAAGTATGGAGCCAAACGCCCCAAGAAGTAATTCACCACATTAATCAGAAGCAATGAGAAAAAGACAGGCTAAAAAAAGACCGCTGTTGCCAGACCCGAGGTACAATGACCAGCTGGTGACGCGTTTTGTGAATATGATGATGTGGGATGGTAAGAAATCCGTCGCATTCCGGATTTTCTACGATGCCATGGATATCGTCGAGGAAAAGAAGACCGACGAGGAGAAAAATGCCCTGGAGCTCTGGAAAGAAGCCCTTTCCAACATCATGCCCCACGTGGAAGTGCGCAGCCGTCGTGTCGGTGGTGCCACTTTCCAGATCCCGATGCAGATCCGCCCGGATCGCAAGATTTCAACCGCGATGAAATGGCTGATCAGCTTTTCGCGGAAACGGAACGAAAAATCCATGGCCCAGAAACTGGCTGCCGAGGTACTTGCCGCGGCGAAAGAAGAGGGCGCGGCCGTTAAAAAACGCGTGGATACCCACAAGATGGCCGAAGCGAATAAAGCATTTTCTCACTTTAGATTCTAAGGATAATGGCGAGAGACCTAAAATTTACAAGGAATATTGGTATTGCGGCTCACATCGATGCCGGGAAGACCACCACGACGGAACGCATCCTCTTTTACACGGGCGTAAGCCACAAGATCGGGGAGGTTCACGACGGGGCGGCCACCATGGACTGGATGGAGCAGGAGCAGGAGCGCGGGATTACGATTACCTCCGCGGCCACTACCTGTACCTGGCAGTTCCCGCTCGAAAACGGGCAGCCCACCGACAATACAAAACCTTACCACTTCAATATCATCGACACCCCCGGACACGTGGACTTTACCGTAGAGGTAAACCGTTCCCTGCGGGTGCTCGACGGACTGGTATTCCTCTTTAGTGCTGTGGACGGCGTGGAGCCCCAGTCCGAGACCAACTGGCGTCTGGCGGACAACTACAAGGTGCCGCGGATGGGGTTTGTCAACAAAATGGACCGCCAGGGTTCCAACTTCCTGGCCGTTTGCCAGCAGGTACGCGACATGCTGAAGTCCAATGCCGTACCCATCGTATTGCCGATCGGGGACGAGGCAGATTTCAGGGGGGTCGTTGACCTGGTGAAAAACCGCGCGATTATCTGGAGCGAGGAAAACATGGGGTCTACCTTCGAGGAGATCGATATTCCCGCCGATATGGAGGCCGAGGTCAAGAAATACCGCGCCGAGCTGATTGAAGCCGTTGCGGAATACGACGAAAACCTGATGGAAAAATTCTTCGAAGACGAGGATTCCATCACGGAAGCAGAAGTTCACGCCGCCCTTCGGGCCGCTGTCATGGACATGAGCATCATCCCGATGATCTGTGGCTCTGCCTTCAAGAATAAAGGAGTTCAGTTTTTGCTGGACGCCGTGTGCCGCTACCTGCCTTCGCCCCTGGACAAGGATGCGATTGAAGGGGTGAACCCCGATACGGAGGAGCCGGCCAAACGGAAGCCGGACCCGACAGCGCCTTTCTCGGCCCTGGCATTCAAAATTGCCACGGATCCGTTTGTGGGCCGCCTGGCATTCTTCCGCTGCTACTCCGGAAAACTGGATGCGGGCTCCTATGTACTGAACACGCGTTCAGGCAACAAGGAGCGGATCTCGCGGATTTATCAAATGCACTCCAACAAACAAAATGCCATCGAATCGATTGCGGCCGGGGATATCGGTGCAGCAGTAGGATTTAAGGATATCAAAACCGGGGACACCCTCTGCGACGAGAAGCACCCGATCGTGCTGGAAAGCATGAATTTCCCCGATCCGGTAATCGGTATCGCCGTGGAACCCAAGACCAAGGCCGACGTGGACAAGCTCGGGATGGCCCTCGCCAAACTGGCGGAGGAAGACCCGACCTTCCAGGTCAAGACCGACGAGGCAAGCGGACAGACCATCATCTCGGGAATGGGCGAATTGCACCTGGACATTATCGTCGACCGGCTCCGCAGGGAGTTCAAGGTAGAGGTCAACCAGGGGCAGCCCCAGGTGGAATACAAGGAGGCTCTCACAGCCGAAACGAACCATCGCGAGGTGTACAAGAAGCAGACCGGTGGTCGCGGTAAATTCGCCGACATTGTCTTTACGATGGGGCCTGCCGACAGCGAAGAAGACCAGGGCCTTATTTTCGAAAACAAAATCAAAGGCGGTAATATTCCAAAGGAGTATATCCCTTCCGTGGAAAAAGGATTCCGCGAAGCCATGAAAAACGGGCCATTGGCTGGTTTTGAGATGGACAGCATGAAAGTTACGCTCCTGGATGGTTCCTTCCACCCTGTGGATTCGGATTCCCTGTCTTTTGAACTGGCTGCCAAGCTCGGCTACAAGGCTGCTGCCAAGGCGTGCCGCCCAATCATTATGGAGCCTATCATGAAGCTGGAGGCCCTCACCCCGGAAGAGAACATGGGGGACATCGTAGGAGACCTGAACCGCCGTCGCGGACAGGTGAACAACATGTCCGACCGCGCCGGATCCAAAGTGATCAAGGCCGATGTGCCGCTGTCCGAGATGTTCGGATACGTTACCTCGCTGCGGACCCTTTCCTCGGGCCGTGCAACTTCGACCATGGAATTCTCCCACTATGCGGAGACCCCGTCGAACATTGCCGAAGAAGTGATTAAAGCAACCAAAGGTGTAACCGCCTAATTCCGGAAGTGATGAGTCAGAAAATCAGAATCAAATTGAAATCATACGATCACAACCTGGTGGACAAGTCTGCCGAGAAGATCGTCAAGACGGTCAAGACGACCGGAGCGGTGGTTACCGGACCCATTCCGTTGCCTACGCATAAGAAGATATTCACCGTGTTGCGTTCGCCCCACGTGAATAAGAAATCCCGGGAGCAATTCCAGTTGAGTTCGTACAAACGGCTGCTGGATATTTACAGCTCCTCCTCCAAGACCATCGACGCCCTGATGAAGCTTGAGCTTCCCAGTGGGGTCGAGGTGGAGATCAAGGTCTGACGCAGTCAGGCAACCCGGCTGCCGGGCCTTCAGGGGCGGGGGCGGCCAATTGAAATCCGGGGGGTGTGTCCTCCCACGACATGTCCGGAGCTGCAAGCGAAGGAAAAACGGAAACAAAAATACATTCGGGGTCGGATTATTTTTGGCCCTGTTTTTTTGTCGAAAAGTTGAAAATGAAATTGTAAATCAATAATAACCGGGAGGATGGCCCGGTTCGGGTTCCCCCAGGGGAGTCGGAATCCAAGGCCAGAGCCCCAACCTAAATTCAATTAAGTATGTCTGGGTTAATCGGAAGAAAAGTCGGCATGACCAGCATCTTTGACGAGAACGGGAAGAACATCCCCTGTACCGTCATCGAAGCGGGCCCCTGTGTCGTCACCCAAGTCAGAACCGAGGAAGTAGACGGGTATAACGCCCTTCAGCTCGGTTTCGATGACAAGGCAAACAAGCGTGCCAACAAGGCCGAAAACGGCCATTTCAAGAAGGCAGGCACTGCGCCTAAAAAGAAGGTTGTCGAATTCCGCTATTTCGAAGCGGGAGCATTCAAACTTGGGGACACCGTCAATGTCGAATTGTTTAAGGAAGGCGAGTTTGTGGACGTCAATGGTATCTCCAAGGGAAAAGGTTTCCAGGGGGTAGTAAAACGCCACGGATTCGGTGGTGTCGGCCAGGCTACGCACGGCCAGCACAACCGCCTGCGGGCTCCGGGTTCCATTGGGGCCGCATCGGATCCTTCGCGCGTGTTCAAGGGTATGAAAATGGCCGGGCAGATGGGCAACCAGCGCGTCACCGTCCAGAACCTCCGCGTGCTGAAAGTCGTCCCGGAAAAGAACCTCCTGGTACTCAAGGGAGCGGTTCCGGGCCATAAGAACGCATACATAACCATCGAGAAGTAATGAAGGTAGCAGTTTTAGATATCAAGGGAAAAGAGACCGGGCGCAAAGCAGAGCTGGCGGATGAGGTCTTCAAGATAGAACCGAACGAGCACGCCATTTACCTGGATGTGAAGCAGTACCTGGCCCACCAGCGGCAGGGTACCCACAAGGCCAAGGAACGCGCTGAGATCGCAGGGAGTACCCGCAAGATCAAGAAGCAAAAAGGAACGGGTACCGCCCGGGCCGGCAGCATCAAGTCGCCGATCTTCCGCGGGGGAGGCCGGATCTTCGGTCCGCGTCCCAAGGACTACACCCAGAAGCTCAATAAGAATGTCAAGCGGCTTGCCCGCAAGTCAGCCCTGAGCCTGAAAAGCCAGGCCAATGCCATCACCGTGGTGGAAGACTTTTCATTCGATACGCCGAAGACGCGGGAATTTATCGACGTGCTCAAGGCCCTTGGCCTGGAGGACAAAAAGTCCCTGATAGTGTTGGGTGAACAAAATAATAGCGTATATTTGTCGTCGCGTAATTTTAAGGGTGCTGAAGTTGTAACTAACACTGAATTAAGCACTTACAAAATTATGAACGCCAACAATGTCGTCCTGACCGAAGGAGCTCTGGAAGGAATTGAGGCAAATTTAAATAAGTAGGAAATCATGAGTGTGTTGATTAAGCCGATCATTACCGAAAAAATGACCTCAGACAGCGAGTTGTTCAACCGCTACGGTTTTATCGTAAACCCGGCGGCCAACAAGCTGCAGATCAAGGATGCCGTCGAGGCAGCCTACGGGGTTACAGTCAAGAAGGTTCGCACCATGAATTACGGCCCTTCCCGCAAGACCCGTTACACCAAGACCGGTGTCCAGCAGGGCAAGACCAATGCCTACAAGAAGGCCATTGTGGATGTGGAAGATGGTGACGTAATAGATTTTTACAGTAATCTCTAAAGACACGGCATGTCAGTTAGAAAGTTAAAACCGATCACTCCCGGACAGCGTTTCAAGATAGTAAACGGCTTTGATGCCCTTACGTCCGATGCGCCGGAGAAGAGCCTGCTCGCCCCGATCAAGAAGTCGGGCGGCCGGAACAGTCGAGGAAAGATGACCATGCGCTATAAAGGCGGTGGGCACAAGAGAAGGTACCGTGTAATCGATTTCAAACGCGACAAACAGGATGTTGCCGCCGAAGTGAAGTCGATCCAGTACGATCCGAACCGCTCCGCTTTTATCGCCCTGGTGGAATACACCGACGGCGAAAAGCGCTATGTGATTGCCCAGAACGGGTTGCAGGTAGGGCAGAAGATCCGCTCAGGAGCCGGTTCGGCCCCTGAAATCGGGAATGCCATGCCTTTGTCTGAGGTTCCCCTGGGTACGATTATTTCCTGCATCGAGCTGCGTCCCGGACAGGGAGCAGTAATGGCACGGAGCGCCGGGACATTTGCCCAGCTGATGGCCCGTGAAGGACAATACGCCACCATCAAGCTGCCTTCCGGAGAAACCCGGATGATCCTGGCCAATTGTCTGGCAACTATCGGCGCTGTATCCAATTCGGACCACCAGCTGCTGGTTTCCGGTAAAGCAGGCCGCAGCCGTTGGCTCGGACGCCGTCCGCGGACCCGTCCGGTAGCCATGAACCCGGTGGATCACCCGATGGGTGGTGGGGAAGGCCGTGCATCCGGAGGCCACCCGAGGTCGCGTAACGGTGTGCCTGCCAAAGGGTACCGCACACGTTCCCGTACCAAGGACAGCAACCGGTATATTGTAGAACGCAGAAAGAAATAAAACAGTAAGAAATGGCACGTTCCCTAAAAAAAGGACCATACGTTCATTACAGCCTGGATAAGAAGGTTCAGCAAAACGTGGATTCCGGCAAGAAGACCGTAATCAAGACCTGGTCGCGGGCTTCGATGATCACCCCGGATTTCGTGGGGCAGACCATCGCCGTACACAACGGCCGGCAATTTGTCCCGGTGTATATCACCGAGAACATGGTAGGACACAAACTGGGTGAATTTTCCCCCACGCGTTCCTTCCGGGGACATGCCGGAGCAAAAAATAAAGGTAAAAAATAAGCGCTATGGGTGTTCGTAAAAAACAGATGGCCGAGAGGATTAAAGAGGAGAAAAAACACTTGGCGTTCGCCAAGCTGAACAACTGCCCGACCTCTCCCCGCAAGATGCGTCTGGTCGCCGACCAGGTGAGGGGCGAAGAAGTTGAGAAGGCCCTGGCGATCCTGCGCTACAGTACCAAGGAGGCCTCCCGGCGGCTCGAGAAGCTGCTGCTTTCGGCCATTGCCAACTGGCAGGCCAAAAACGAGGATGCAGATATCGAGAACGCAGACCTCTTTGTACAGGAAATCCGCGTAGACGGCGGCCGCATGCTCAAACGCCTGCGCCCCGCCCCGCAAGGACGCGCACACAGAATCAGAAAGCGTTCCAACCATGTGACCTTGGTATTGGGAGCCAGAAATAACGCAGAAAGTTAGCATTAGAGAGTATGGGACAAAAAACGAATCCGATAGGGAATCGCCTGGGAATCATCCGGGGCTGGGAATCCAACTGGTACGGAGGTGACGACTACGGCGACAAACTGGCCGAAGACGACAAGATCCGCAAGTACATCCACGCCCGTCTGGCGAAAGCCAGCGTTTCCCGCGTCATCATCGAGCGGACCCTGAAGCTGATCACCGTGACCATCACCACCGCCCGCCCGGGAATCATCATCGGGAAAGGCGGACAGGAAGTGGACAAACTGAAGGAAGAGCTCAAAAAGATCACCGACAAGGAGGTGCAGATCAACATCTTTGAGATCAAGCGCCCCGAGTTGGATGCCAACCTGGTTGCCGCGAGCATTGCCCGTCAGATCGAAAGCCGTATTTCCTATCGCCGGGCGATCAAGATGGCCATCGCCGCCGCCATGCGGATGAATGCCGAAGGGATCAAGATCCAGATCTCCGGCCGCCTGAACGGAGCCGAAATGGCCCGGAGCGAAAGCTATAAAGACGGTCGTATCCCGTTGTCCACCTTCCGGGCGGACATCGACTACGCCCTGCACGAAGCCCATACCACTTACGGCCGGCTGGGTGTGAAGGTGTGGATCATGAAGGGAGAAGTATACGGTAAGCGCGAGCTGTCGCCCCTGGTCGGAATGTCCAAAGGAGGCGGCAAGTCCGGAAAACAGGACGGCAAGAAGCGTCGCAGAAAATAAATAAAGAAGCTTAAAGAACATGTTACAGCCAAAAAGAACCAAGTTTCGGAAGGCCCAGAAAGGCCGAATGAAAGGTATATCGCAGCGGGGCCACCAGCTCTCCAATGGGATGTTCGGGATCAAATCCCTGGATTCCAGCTTTATCACCTCCCGGCAGATCGAGGCGGCGCGTATTGCAGCCACCCGTTACATGAAGCGCCAGGGACAACTCTGGATCAAAATATTCCCGGACAAGCCCATCACCAAGAAACCCCTCGAGGTTCGGATGGGTAAAGGTAAGGGGGCCCCGGAATACTGGGTAGCGGTTGTGAAACCGGGCCGGATCATGTTTGAAGTGGCCGGTGTGCCGATCGATATCGCCCAGGAGGCTTTGCGCCTGGCCGCCCAGAAACTGCCGGTGAAGACAAAATTTATAGTGGCCAGGGATTACGATCCCTCTTAATAGGACCGAAACATGAAACAAGCAGAGATAAAAGAGCTGTCCGTAGAGGAGCTGAAAGAGAAGATGGCCGATTTCAAGAAGCAGTACGATGACCTGAAAATGGCTCACGCCGTAACGCCGCTTGAAAATCCGCTTCAGATCAAAACGGCCCGCAGGACCGTTGCGCGACTGGCGACTGAATTAACAAAAAGGGAAAACCAATAATTGGTGTTGCTTTATGGAAAATAGAAATCTAAGAAAAGAACGTATTGGCGTGGTGACCAGCAACCGGATGGAGAAGTCCATCGTGGTTTCCGAGGTCAAGCGGGTAAAGCACCCGATGTACGGGAAGTTCGTACTGCGGACTAAGAAATATGTAGCCCACGACGAAAGCAACGATTGCAACATCGGCGATACCGTGAAGATCATGGAAACCCGCCCGCTTAGCAAGACCAAGTGTTGGAGACTCGTAGAAATCCTTGAAAGAGCCAAATAATTATGTTACAGCAGGAATCAAGACTCAAAGTAGCAGATAACACCGGGGCCAAAGAAGTATTGACCATCCGCGTGTTGGGAGGTACCAAAAGGCGGTACGCCTCCCTGGGCGATAAAATCGTGGTAACCGTCAAGGAGGCAACTCCCAACGGGACCATTAAAAAAGGAGCGGTATCGACAGCCGTGGTCGTTCGTACGACCAAGGAAGTCCGTCGCCCGGACGGGTCCTATATCCGTTTCGACGACAACGCCTGTGTGCTCCTGAACCCCACCGGGGAAATGCGGGGCACCCGCGTATTCGGGCCGGTGGCGCGGGAACTGCGTGACAGACAATTTATGAAAATCGTTTCCTTGGCCCCCGAGGTACTCTAAATAAGACAACGAGATGAAGTTCAAGATCAAATCAGGAGATACCGTCCGCGTAATTGCCGGCGACCATAAAGGGAGCGAGGGCAAGGTGGTACGCATCATCCGCGAGAAGAACAAAGCGATCGTGGAAGGCGTGAACACGGTGTCCAAACACGAGAAGCCGAGTGCCAGCAACCCCCAGGGAGGGATTGTTGAAAAGGAAGCGCCCATCCATATTTCCAACCTGTCGCTGATCGACGCCAAATCCGGGGATACCACCCGGGTGGGCTACGAGATGCGCGACGGGAGCAAGGTACGGGTGGCGAAAAAATCGAATGAAGTTATTTAGTTATGGCCTACGTACCAAGATTAAAACAGGAATATAAAGAGCGCGTGATTAAGGCGCTCGAGGAAGAGTTCGGGTACAAGAACATCATGGAAGTTCCCAGGCTCCAGAAGATTGTCGTCAGCCGTGGCGTAGGTGCCGCCGTTGCCGACAAGAAGCTGATCGACCATGCCGTGGACGAACTCACGATGATCACTGGCCAGAAAGCCGTTTCCACCATCTCTAAGAAGGATGTTGCGGCATTCAAACTGCGTAAGGGGATGCCCATCGGCGCCAAAGTAACCCTCCGGGGCGAACGGATGTACGAATTCCTCGACCGGTTGGTAACCACTGCGTTGCCACGGGTACGCGATTTCCAGGGAATCCGCGCCACCGGTTTCGACGGTCGCGGGAACTACAACCTGGGGATTACCGAGCAGATCATTTTCCCGGAGATCAACATCGACAAGATCAACCGGATCAACGGGATGGACATCACCTTTGTGACTACGGCACAAACGGACAAGGAAGCGAAATCACTGTTAAGCGAATTGGGGTTACCCTTTAAAAAGAACTAGTATGGCTAAAGAATCAATGAAGGCCCGCGAACGCAAAAGGGCGAAACTGGCAGCAAAATACGCAGAGAAGCGCAAGGCCCTGAAAGAGGCCGGCGACTACGAAGCGCTGCAAAAGCTCCCCCGCAATGCCTCTCCGGTTCGCCAGCACAACCGCTGCAAGCTCACCGGACGCCCCAGGGGATATATGCGGACTTTCGGGGTTTCCCGGGTCATGTTCCGCGAAATGGCAAACCAGGGACTGATCCCCGGAGTCAAAAAGGCCAGTTGGTAACCGATATAACACAGGAAAGAAGATGTTTACAGATCCTATCTCAGATTATTTGACCCGCATCCGGAACGCGAGCCGCGCCGGACACCGCGTGGTGGAGATTCCCGCTTCCAACTTGAAACGGGAGATCACCAAGATCCTGTTCGACCAGGGGTACATCCTGAGCTACAAGTTCGAGGAAAACAATACCCAGGGAATCATCAAGATCGCCCTGAAGTACGACAAGGTGACTAAGGAGCCGGTTATCCGGAAAATCCAGCGCCTGTCCAAGCCAGGTCTTCGTAAGTACTCAGGCAGCGACGAATTGCCCCGCGTACTCAACGGCCTGGGGATTGCCATCGTCTCTACCTCCCACGGGGTAATGACCAGCAAGCAGGCCCAGCAGGAAAACGTCGGCGGCGAAGTGCTGTGCTACGTTTATTAATAGAATTATAAAGATTAAGAAGCATGTCTAGAATAGGTTTAAGCCCGATTCCAATCCCGGAGGGAGCCACTGTGGAAGTTTCCGGCAACGTGGTGACCGTCAAAGGCAAACTGGGGGAACTTACCCAGGAATTCAGCAACGTCGGGGTAAAGGTAGAAGATGGCGAGGTGATCGTATCCCGCCCGGACAACTTTACCAAGGACGATAAAGCCAAACACGGCCTGTATCGCGCGCTGATCAACAACATGCTCCTGGGCGTCACCAAGGGATGGACCAAGGAGCTCGAGCTGGTGGGGGTTGGATACCGTGCCAGCAACCAGGGCCAGAAGCTCGACCTCGCCCTCGGGTTCTCGCACAACATCGTGCTGGACCTGGCGCCGGAAGTCAAGATTGAGACCACATCGGAAAAGGGGAAGAACCCGACCATCAAGCTCACCTCCCACGACAAACAACTCGTAGGGCAGGTAGCTGCCAAGATCCGCTCCTTCCGCAAGCCGGAGCCTTACAAAGGCAAAGGGGTGAAGTTCAAAGGCGAGCAACTGAGAAGAAAAGCAGGTAAATCAGCATAATCCAAGGAACTATGGGACTATCTAAGTCTGAAAAGAGAAACAAGATCAGAAGGCGCATCCGCAAGGTGTCCTTCGGTACCGCAGAGCGCCCGCGCCTTTCGGTATTCCGGAGCAACAAGGAGATCTATGCCCAGGTGATCGACGATACCACTGGCAAAACGCTGGTTGCCGCTTCGTCCAGGGATAAGGAACTGGCCAAAGCCAAAGGCACCAAGTCCGAGATTGCCACCGCCGTCGGCAAAAGCCTGGCCGAAAGGGCCAAAGAAGCCGGTGTCGAGAAGGTCGCCTTCGACCGCGGGGGATATCAGTATCACGGCCGGGTGAAGTCCCTGGCCGAAGGAGCCAGAGAAGGCGGATTAAAATTTTAATACAAGTCTATGTACGGGAAATACAAAAATGTGGAAACGGTTAAGCCGGGCGGTCTGGAACTGAAAGACCGGCTGGTTGGAGTACAACGGGTTACCAAGGTAACCAAAGGTGGACGGGCCTTCGGCTTTTCTGCAATTGTCGTGGTCGGTGACGAAAACGGCGTAGTGGGCCACGGGCTTGGCAAATCCAAGGAGGTGGCCACGGCCATCGCCAAAGCAGTGGAGGATGCCAAGAAGAACCTGATCCGGATCCCCCTGAACAAGGGAACCCTTCCGCATGAGCAGAAAGGCAAATACGGTGGCGCCCGGGTCTATATCCAGCCCGCTTCCCACGGTACCGGTGTGATTGCCGGGGGTGCGGTTCGCGCCGTACTCGAAGCCGTAGGCGTACAGGATGTACTGTCGAAGTCCCAGGGGTCTTCCAACCCGCACAACGTGGTGAAGGCGACATTCGACGCCCTGCTGCAATTGCGGGACGCGAATACCGTAGCCAAGCAGCGCGGCATTTCCCTGGAGAAAGTATTCAACGGATAAGGAGCAGACAGATGGCTAAGATCAAAGTACGACAAGTTAGGAGCAGCATCAAGCGTCCGCAGGACCAGAAAAGGACCCTGGAGGCCCTTGGGCTGAGAGGAATCGGGCAGGAAGTGGAACACACCACCTCCCCGAGCATCCTCGGAATGATTGAAAAAGTAAAACACCTGGTTTCTACAGAAGAAGCTTAAAAGAAAGGGAGTATGGATTTAGGGACTTTAAAACCTGCAAAAGGATCTGTTCACAAGAGCGGCAAGGCCGTTGGCCGCGGCCAGGGTTCCGGTAAGAGCGGTACAGCCACCCGGGGCCACAAAGGGGCCAAGTCCCGTTCCGGCTATTCGAAGAAGATCGGGTTCGAAGGCGGGCAGATGCCGCTTCAGCGCCGCGTGCCCAAGTTCGGTTTTACCAATATGAACCGGGTAGAGTACCGGGGCATCAACCTGGACACCCTTCAGGAGCTGGCCGACAGCGGTACGATCAAAAAGGAAGTCAACGTGGACAACTTCGTTGAACTCCGCCTGGCGCACAAAAACGATCGGGTAAAAATCATGGGGCGGGGCGAATTGAAGGCCCCCCTGAAAATCACTGCTCATAAATTTACGGCCAGTGCCAAAGCGGCTATTGAGGCTGCCGGCGGTGAGGCGATAAGTTTATAAGCGAGCCGGATATGAAGAAATTTTTTGAGATCATAACGAATATCTGGAAGATCGAAGAGCTCAGGTCCCGTATCCTGATCACGCTCGGTCTGCTGTTGGTGTATCGTTTCGGGGCCCAGGTGGTGCTTCCCGGGATCGATACCTCCCAGCTGGCCGAACTGTCGTCGAATACGGAACAGGGGATCCTCGGGATACTCAATGCGTTCACTGGCGGGGCTTTTGCCAACGCTTCGGTTTTTGCATTGGGGATCATGCCGTATATCTCGGCTTCCATCGTGGTGCAGCTCATGGGGATTGCGATTCCCTACCTGCAGAAGCTCGACAAGGAAGGCGAAAGCGGCCGGAAGACCAAGAACCAGATTACCCGCTGGCTCACGATCGCCATCTGTATTATTCAGGCACCGACCTATCTCTATAGCCTCGGGGCCCTTGGGGTGCCGGACAGTGCCTTCCTGCTGGGCAAAGGCCTCAGTTTTATGGTGCCTTCCGTAGTCATCCTGGTAACCGGTTGCGTCTTTGCCATGTGGCTGGGTGAAAAGATTACCGACAAGGGGATCGGCAACGGGATTTCCCTGCTGATCATGATCGGTATCATCGCCACGCTGCCCCAGGCATTCCTGCAGGAATCCGCCTCGCGCCTCAATGGCAATGGCGGCCCGATGCTGATCCTCGTGGAACTGATCCTCTGGTTTGTGGTGATCCTCGCCAGCGTGCTGCTGGTAATGGCCACCCGCCGCATCCCGGTGCAGTACGCCCGCCGATCCGCCTCCGGGGGATATGAAAAGAACATTATGGGCTCCCGTCAGTATATCCCGCTGAAGCTGAACGCGTCCGGGGTAATGCCGATTATTTTTGCGCAGGCGATCATGTTTGCGCCCGGACTGATTGGAAGCACGTTTAATGAGACAGCTGTCGGACAGTGGATGGAAGTGAACTTCCAGGATATCTTCGGATTGTACTACAACATCCTGTTCGCCCTGCTGATCATCATCTTTACGTATTTCTATACCGCCATTACGGTCCCGACCAATAAAATGGCCGACGACCTGAAGCGCAGTGGTGGGTTTATCCCGGGCATCCGCCCCGGTAAGGAAACCGCCGATTTCCTGGACAAGGTGATGTCGCTCATTACCCTGCCCGGCTCGGTGTTCCTGGCCCTGCTGGCTGTGTTGCCGGCGGTAGTTGTGAAACTGATGGATATGCAGGCCGGTTGGGCGCTGTTTTACGGCGGTACCTCCCTGCTCATTATGGTCGGGGTGGCCATCGATACGGTGCAACAGGTGAATTCCTACCTGCTCAACCGCCATTACGACGGCCTGATGAAAACCGGTAAGAACAGAAAAGTAGCATAATATATGGCCAAGCAAGCTCCGATAGAACAAGACGGATCGATAATAGAAGCGCTTTCCAACGCCATGTTCCGCGTGGAATTGGAGAACGGTCACGTGGTGACGGCTCATATTTCGGGCAAGATGCGTATGCACTACATCAAATTGCTGCCCGGGGACAAGGTAAAGCTTGAGATGAGCCCCTACGACCTGACCAAAGCCAGAATCACATACAGATACTAAAGAAACGGACAAGATGAAAGTAAGAGCATCCATAAAGAAACGCAGCGCCGAATGCAAGATCGTACGGCGCAAAGGGCGACTGTACGTAATCAACAAGAAGAATCCTAGATTTAAACAAAGACAAGGGTAACTATGGCTAGAATCGCAGGGGTAGACATCCCAAAACAAAAGAGAGGCGTGATTGCCCTTACCTATATTTTCGGTATTGGAAAGAGCAGGGCACAGGAAATCCTCGAGAAAGCCAAGGTAGACGAGGACACCAAGGTTTCCGACTGGAGCGACGACGAGATCGGCCGCATCCGGGAAGCCGTAGGCGAATTTACCATTGAAGGGGAACTCCGTTCCGAGACGCAGATCAACATCAAACGGCTCATGGATATCGGATGTTATCGCGGGATTCGCCACCGGTCGGGACTGCCGCTCCGGGGCCAGCGTACCAAGAACAACTCGCGTACCCGTAAAGGAAAGCGTAAAACCGTAGCCAACAAGAAGAAAGCTACCAAGTAATAGCAGATTATGGCAAAGACAGGATCAAAGGGCGCCAAGGCGGCCAAGACGACCAAGAAACGCAAGGTGGCGGTTGAATCCACCGGGGAGGCCCATATCACGGCTTCTTTTAACAACATCATCATCTCCCTGACCAACAAGAAGGGGGATGTGATCTCCTGGGCGTCTGCCGGGAAGATGGGTTTCCGCGGCTCCAAGAAAAACACACCCTACGCGGCCCAGGTGGCTGCCGAGGAATGTGTCAAGACAGCCCACGAAGCCGGCCTGCGCAAGGTGAAGGTATATGTGAAAGGACCGGGCAACGGACGGGAGTCTGCCATCCGGACCATCCACAACAACGGCATCGAGGTAACCGAAATCATCGATGTGACCCCGCTGCCCCACAACGGGTGCCGCCCGCCCAAGCGACGCAGAGTCTGATACGAACAAGTAACACCAATAATTAATTTTTCACTGGGGGTGTTGTTACGGTTATCGAAGGATTAAGCCTTAATTCATAACCACATCCTCAAAATTTCTGAAAATGGCAAGATACACAGGACCAAAATCAAAAATAGCCCGCAAATTCGGCGAGGCTATCTTCGGGGACGACAAGGCCTTCGAGAAAAAGAATTACCCTCCGGGGCAACACGGCAACAACCGTCGTCGTGGCAAGAAATCGGAATACGCGATCCAGCTGATGGAGAAGCAGAAGGCCAAGTACACCTACGGGATCCTGGAACGCCAGTTCCGGAACCTGTTCGCCCAGGCCAACCGCAGCAAGGGAGTTACCGGTGAGGTACTCCTGCAACTCTGTGAATCCCGTCTGGACAATGTCGTTTACCGCATGGGAATCGCCCCCACCAGGAGGGCGGCACGCCAACTGGTTTCCCACCGGCATATTACCGTAAACGGGGAGCTGGTAAACATTCCTTCCTACTCCCTGAGTGCCGGGGACGTGGTCGGGGTCCGCGAAAAATCCAAATCCCTTCAGGCTATCGAGGATTCCCTCTCCAACCACAGCAATGTGTACGAGTGGATCAGCTGGAATTCCGATAAGAAAGAGGGTACGTTCGTCGCTGTTCCGGAACGCCTCCAGATTCCTGAGAACATCAAGGAGCAGCTGATCGTCGAGTTATACTCTAAATAAAAACCACACAGATCCGATTATGGCATTATTTAATTTTCAGAAGCCCGATAAAGTTATCATGATAGACTCGACCGACTTCGAGGGGAAGTTTGAATTCCGCCCCCTGGAGCCCGGTTACGGTCTGACTGTCGGGAATGCGCTCAGGAGAGTCCTGCTCGCCTCCCTTGAAGGTTTTGCTATCACTTCGGTGCGCATCGACAAGGTGGAGCACGAATTTTCGGTGATTGAGGGGGTTGTGGAAGATGTAACCGAGATCATCCTGAACCTGAAGCAGGTTCGCTTCAAGCGTCAGATTGACGACGTCAACGAGGAGACCGTTTCAATCTCCGTCAGCGGAAAGGAACAACTGACCGCCGGGGATTTCCAGAAATTCATCTCCGGATTCCAGGTGCTGAACCCGGACCTAGTGATTTGCAACATGGACCCGAAGGTGAGCATCAACATGGAGATCATCATCGAAAAGGGCCGTGGATATGTTCCCGCCGAGGAGAACAAGAAATCCAATGCGCCCCTGGGAAGCATTGCCGTTGACTCGATTTTCACCCCGGTCCGGAACGTGAAATACAGTATTGAGAACTACCGG
Source organism: Robiginitalea sp. (assembly GCA_964226055.1). GTDB lineage: Bacteria > Bacteroidota > Bacteroidia > Flavobacteriales > Flavobacteriaceae > Robiginitalea. Next base: position 19,158 of record CAXQQM010000020.1, read on the forward strand.
GTGGAGCAGAAGACCGACTACGAAAAGCTGGTCTTCGAAATCCTGACCGACGGTTCCATCCACCCGAAGGATGCGCTCACCGAAGCCGCCAAGGTGTTGATTCATCATTTCATGCTCTTCTCTGACGAGCGCATCACCCTGGAAGCCGATGAGATCGCGCAGACGGAAACCTACGATGAGGAATCCCTGCATATGCGGCAATTGCTGAAGACCAAGCTGGTGGACATGGACCTGAGCGTCCGGGCGCTGAATTGCCTGAAAGCTGCCGAGGTGGATACCCTGGGAGACCTGGTGTCCTTCAACAAGAACGACCTGATGAAGTTTCGAAACTTCGGGAAAAAGTCGCTGACGGAACTCGAGGAACTGGTGATCAACAAAGGGTTGAACTTTGGCATGGACCTGTCAAAATATAAATTGGATAAGGATTAAGCAGGCCGCGCCCCGCGCCGCCAGCGAAATTATTGATACGAGATGAGACACGGAAAGAAAATCAATCACCTGGGGAGGAAAACAGCTCACCGCAAGGCAATGCTGGCCAATATGGCATGCTCCCTGATCGAACATAAGCGCATCAACACCACGGTTGCCAAAGCCAAGGCGCTCAAGCAGTTCATCGAACCGCTGATCACCAAGTCCAAGGCCGAAAACAACCAGTCTGCCGAACTCGGCACCCACAACCGCCGGATCGCCTTCCGCTACCTGCGCAGCAAGGAAGCCGTTTCCGAACTGTTCAGCTCGGTAGCCGAGAAAGTCGGAGACCGGCCGGGAGGGTACACCCGCATCATCAAGCTGGGGAACCGGTTGGGTGACAACGCGGATATGGCAATGATCGAGTTGGTGGATTTCAACGAACTCTACAACGCGGACAAGCCAAAGAAAAAGTCTACGCGCCGTAGCCGCCGTTCCAAATCCAAGGGCTCTGAAGCCGCCGCAGAGGCGCCGGCAGCAGAACAGGCCCCGGCCGAAGAGCAGGTAGCCGAGGCCCAGGAGGAAAAGGCCCAGAAGTCCAAAGCCGCCGAGACGAAGGAGGAGAAGGCCCCCGAGGCCCAGGAAGCCAAAGCCGCCGACGAGCCGGCTGAGGCTCCGGAGAAGGAAGCTGACGACCAAAAAAAGGCCGATGATTCCAAGGAATAAGCGGCACTTTTTAAAAGTTATAAACCAAAAAGGGATAGTCTTCACAGGCTGTCCCTTTTTTTATGTTATTTTGTCTAACACCTTAAATT
>CAXQQM010000021.1:0-10020 GCA_964226055.1 Robiginitalea sp.
CAAGCGGGAAAACGTGCTGGTCATCCGGGACTTCGACGGTACCAAGGTGTATACCCGTATCGACCTGACAAAAAAGGATGCCTTTAATTCCCCGGTCTATTACCTGACCCAGAACGATGTGGTCTACGTGGAGCCGAACAACTCGGCTATAAAGACTTCCAGCCTGGACAGCCGCGCAAGCATTATGGTCTCCATTATTTCGACCCTGATTACATCTACAGTAATCCTGATCACGCGATTGTAGGCTCAATTATTCCCAAATTATCAGTTTACCTATGGCCGATTCTACGGAAATCAGAGATATATTAAGTACTTACCTGCGTCACTGGAAATGGTTCCTGCTATCGCTTGCAGTAGCAATCAGTTTAGCTGGCGTCTACCTCCGCTATGCGGTGCCGAAATACGAGGCGCGGGCCAAGATCAAGATCATCGAGGACCAGAGTTCCGCAGGAGGGCTGGACCTTTTCTCGGATATCGGTATGTTATCCGGGGGAAATACCATGGTGGAAGACGAAGTTGAGGTATTCAATTCCCGAAGCAATATCATCCAGGTGGTCCGGGAACTCGGCCTCAATACCAGGATCATTTCCCTGGGTAATATCCGGAATACTGAGTTGTACGACAATCCGCCTTTAAACCTCAACTTCCTTTCGGCCGATTCGGTGATCAACCGCTCAGCCTATTCCTTTTTTGTTACCGGAATTTCCGACACTTCATTCCGATTTTCGCGGGAAGAAGATGGCCCGGCCCAGTTATACGCCTTTGGAAAAACCATTGAGACCCCTCTGGGCGATCTGGTGATTACCCCGAATTTTGAACACGCGGAGGCCTACAGGGACCGGAAGCTCATGGTTAGCATTACCCCGGTGACCAAGGTGGCCGAAAATTACCAGGCACGCGTCCGGGTGGCTATTGCAGAGGAGTTTTCAAATATCGTCACCCTCTCGCTGGAAGATCCGATACCCAACCGGGCAAGGGATTTTCTCAATACGCTTATCCGGATTTACAATGAAAATGCGATTGCCGACAAAAAGGCCGTAGCAGACAAGACTTCCCAGTTTATCAACGACCGGATTGCCGCGATTTCCTCCAACCTGACCAATGTGGACGAATCCGCCGAGGAACTGAAAACCGAACGCGGGCTCACGGACATCCAGTCCGAGGCGAACATCAACCTGAATTTCGGGGCCAGCAACCGCCAGCAACTGGCGAGTTCCCAGACCCAGCTGGAGATTGCGGCCTCCATGCAGGACCTGGTAACCCAACAGGACGGGTACGAGATCATGCCTACGAACATTGGCCTGGACGACCCGACGATTGCCAGCACCACGGCCCGGTATAACCAGCTGGTGGCCGAACGGCGGCGGCTGATGCGAAGTACTACGGAAAGGTCGCCAGTTATTCAGAACCTGGACCAGGAGCTGGACGGGTTGAAACAAAGTATGCAATCCAGCTTGAACAGCAAGGTAAACAACCTGGGGATGCAGGTCAGTACACTGACCAACCAGCAGGCCATCATCAATTCAAAGATTTATTCAGCGCCGCGAAACGAGCGGGATTTACGGGACATCACCCGCCAGCAGCAGACCACGGAGTCCCTGTACCTGTACCTGCTGCAGAAGCGGGAGGAGGCCCAGATCGCCGTAGCATCCACCGCCCCGAAATCCCAGGTGATCGACAGTGCCTACCATGTGTCTGATACGCCGGTATCACCCAGGAGGAAACTGGTATACCTGGTAACATTAATTTTCGGCCTGCTCGTCCCGTTTTCGGTGATTTACGCCAGGGACCTGCTGGACAACAAAATCCACAGCCGCCACAACCTGGAACAAATCATCCACGATGCCCCGGTATTGGGCGAGCTGCCCCGGCTGGGCAAAAAGGACAACAAGTTTATCGTTAAGGACGACCGGTCCATCCTGGCCGAATCGCTCCGCATCATCCGTACCAACCTGGACTACCTGCTCAAAGCCCGGCGGGGCGGTGGCAAGAATAACCTGATCTTTGTGACCTCCGGGACCCCCGGGGAGGGGAAGACCTTCTTCTCCACAAACCTCTCGCTGGTGCTGTCGGGCAACCGCAAACGCGTGCTGCTCATCGGCGCGGACATCCGGAATCCGAAGCTGTATACCTATTTCCTGAACAACAACGTGGACAACATGGGGAAACAGGGGCGCAACAAGGATGCGGGCCTCACCGAATACCTCTACGACGACAAATACCGCCCCCAGGACATTATCAACAGCATGTTGGTAGACCAGCACGCCATCGACGTGATCTTTTCGGGCCGGATCCCGCCCAACCCGGCCGAATTGCTGATGAACGAGCGGATGAAGGAACTCCTGGACGAAATGAGCCGGGAATACGACTACGTGGTGGTGGATACCGCGCCGATCCTGGTGGTTACCGACACCCTGCTGTTCAGCGACAAATCCGATTTGATGGTGTATGTGGCCCGCGCAGGGGTAACGGCCCGGGATACCCTGGACTTCCCTGCCAAACTGAAGGAAGAGGGGAAAATTTCCAACCTGGCCTTTATTGTCAACGACGTAAAACAGACGAATCTGGGATACGGTGGGAAATACGGGTACGGCTATTCGAAATCCCAGAAAAAATGGTGGAAATTCAGGTAATTATCCATCTGGAACTAAAAACCGGCCCCGAGCCGGTTTTTTTTATGGATTGAGTTGATAACTTAACCTGAAAGTGACATTACCTTTTAGCCCGAATCCGTAAGTTTGCCCGCCGTTTATCCCCGATCAAACCTTTGGCAATTAATACCGTATATTTTGGGGATCCAGGCCCTTTGCGAGTCGATCCCTGGTTTTTTAACGAGGATCAAAACCGCTTAGTCGAATATCGATGCGGCCTTTTCCCATTATGGGATTGTCGGGTTATATTTGGTTGATTGGGCAAAAAATTGCAATGAATTAACTCCATACTATGAAAAACTACTTATCGGCCCCAAAATCCACCCTTTCTAGAATTCTGGTAGTGTTGGCACTATCCCTTATTCCCTTTGGCCTCACCGCGCAGATCAATTTCGGACAAAGCCAGCTGGATTACAACGGCTTTACCATCAACAGCGTTACTTCCCTGCAATACGGCCCGGACGGCCGCTTGTATATTGCGGAATACCCGGGAACCATCAAAATCGCCACCATTAACAAGGTGGCTGCGAACCAGTACCAGATTACGGACCTGGAGATTCTCACAGGTGTCAAAGATATTGTCAACCACGACGATGATGGCGGGCCCTGCAGCGGCACAGCCAACGCGTGTACGAGCAGGGAAACCACCGGCCTTACCGTGGGCGGCACCCCGGCCAACCCGATTATTTATGTCGCCTCCAGCGATTTTCGCATCGGGGCCGGAACCGGAGGTGGGAACGGGGACGTGGACCTGGATACCAATTCCGGGATCATTACCCGGATGACCTGGAATGGTACAAGCTGGGACGTGGTAGACCTGGTCCGCGGCCTGCCGCGATCCGAGGAAAACCACGCCACCAATGGCCTGGAACTGGTTAATATCTCGGGGACCAATTACCTGTTGGTAGCCCAGGGCGGGCATACAAACGGGGGTTCACCTTCCATTAATTTTATCCTAACCGGGGAATATGCCCTGGGAGCGGCCATACTCGCTATCGACCTGGACCAGATCAATGCGCTCCCCACCCTGACGGATGGGGACGACCGTGATTATATCTATGATCTGCCAACCCTGGACGATCCGACGCGTCCGAATGCCAACGGCATAACCGACCCGGATACCCCGGGGTACAATGGGGTGGACGTAGGCGATCCCTTTGGCGGCAACGACGGCCTGAACCAGGCCATCCTGGAGGCCAGTGGCCCCGTACAGATTTTTTCCCCGGGATTCCGGAACTCTTACGATCTGGTGGTTACCGAGAGCGGTGCGGTTTACGTAACCGACAACGGACCCAACGGGGGATGGGGAGGCCTGCCCGAAAATGAAGGGACGGCTTCAGTGACGAATAACTACGTACCCGGGGAACCGGGCAGCAATTCCCCGGCTCCTGACGGGGAATTCATCAACAATGAGGACCACCTGGTACTGATCACCACGGACATCCAGAATTATACCTTCAATTCGTATTACGGGGGGCATCCCAACCCCACACGAGCCAACCCGGCAGGTGCCGGGATATATACCGCGCCGAATCCTTCATCTACAGCAGGGGCTGTATGGCGTACCCTCACATACGACCCGGACATGTCCCGGGCCAACTCCACAAATGACCCGAGTATTGCCCTGCCGGCCAACTGGGACCTGGTGGCCCCGGCTGCCAACCCGGTAGAAGGCGATTACCGCGGGCCTGGGATTGTCAACCCGGAAGGGCCCGATGACGATCTGGTCACTATATGGCCTACCAATACGAACGGGATTGACGAATACACCGCTTCCAATTTCGGGGGCGCTATGCAGGGGAACCTGCTGGCCAGTTCCAATACGGGTACCGTCCGGCGGGTGGAACTCGACGGCAGCGGGCAACTGCAAACGCTGACGGTCAATTTTTTCAGCGGGCTGACGAATTCCCAGGCCCTGGGGATTAACTGTAATTCCGATACGGACCCCTTCCCGGGTACCGTTTGGATTGGCAACCTGGCCGGAACGATTTTCGTTTTCGAGCCCAGTGATGCGGTAAACTGCATCGACCCGTCCGACCCGGCTTACGACCCGAATGCGGATTACGACGCGGACGGCTATACGAACCAGGACGAAGAGGATAACGGCACGGACCCCTGTAACGGCGGCTCCCAGCCTTCGGATTTTGACCAGGTTGCCGGGGCGCCCTTTGTCTCCGACCTGAACGACCCGGATGACGATGCAGACGGCATTCCCGATGCGGCAGACCCCTTTCAGCTCGGCGACCCTTCTGCCACGGGCAGCGACGCCTTAACAATACCCATCGAAAACGGACTTTTTAACGACCAGCAGGGGCTGGGCGGGATTTTCGGCCTGGGGATGACCGGGCTGATGAACAACGGGGACACCGGTGCCAACTGGCTGGACTGGCTGGACCGCGTAGACGATCCGGGCGACCCGAACCCGAACGACGTCCTCGGCGGCGCCACCGGGCTGATGACTTCCCATATGACGGCTGGAACGGCCAACGGGGCGGCCAACAACCAGGACAAGGGCTACCAGTACGGGGTACAGGTAGACCAGACCACCGGGCAGTTTACCGTATCCGGGCGGATGGTCAATTTTGACGGGGCCCTGCAACTCTACGGGAATACATCCGCCGTGGGGGGCGAATTGGGCTACTTCATCGGGGACGGTACCCAAAGCAACTTTATCAAACTCGTGCTGACAACCGACGGTGTTCTGGCGTCCCAGGAAATCAACGATGCGGTGGTGGGAACGCCCCTGCAGGCAACGATCCCCGTGGGGAATCGCCCTTCAGCCGAATTTTTCTTCTATTTCATCGTCGACCCGGCCACCGGGGAGGTGGAACTGGAATACGCTATCGAACAGGGCCCGCGCGTATCCCTGGGGAGCATTACCGCCCAGGGGACTATCCTCACGGCACTCCAGCAGAGCAACCAGGACCTGGCAGTAGGGTTTATAGGTACGTCCAATACCACGGGGGTGGAACTGGAGGGTACCTGGGACTTCCTCAATGTAAAGAGCAACGTCCCGGTAGTGGCACTCGCGTTTGAAGACCTGACCCGGATTATCAACTCCCTGGACGAGGACATTGCCCTGGAGAATTACTTCGACGACGACATGGGCGCCGAAAACCTGACCTTTACGGTCGAAAACAATACAAACCCGGGTATCGGGGCGCAAATTAACGGGTCTACCCTGACAATTTCCTATCCGGGGACCCCGCAAACTACCTCGCTCACCATCCGCGCCACAGACGGGGATGGCAACTTTGTAGAGCAGGGCTTTGACGTGACGGTCACCGATGGCCCCATTGTGCTGTACCGGGTAAATACCGGGGGGCCGGAACTGGCAGCCATCGACGGGGATATCAACTGGGAAGCCGACACACTTGCCGAACCTTCGCAGTACCTGACCCTGGGCGGCTCCAATAAGGTCCAGGCCTACGGCGTCAACAGTTTTACGCCCGAGGTGAACCTGGCGACGACCCCTGAAGAAATTTACGATTCGGAACGCTACGATTCCCAGCAAGGCCCGCCGAATATGACCTATTCCTTCCCGGTTTCCCCGGCAGGGCTTTATGAAGTCCGGATCTATGTAGGCAATGGCTGGACCGGCACTGAGAACCCGGGCGAACGGATTTTCGACATTAACCTGGAGGGTACGGTCTATCCGCTCACCAGCGACATCGACCTCTCCGGGACTTACGGGCACCAGGTGGGTGCAGTCCTTACACATGTCATCCCGGTAAATGACGGCTTCCTGGACGTGGCCTTCCTGCATGACGTGATAGAAAACCCGTTGGTCAACGGAATCGAAATCCTCGATGTGGCCGACGACGATGCCCCGCTTTATGTGTTCCCGATTGCGGACCAAACCAGCATCATCGGGGAGCAGCTTACCGGGAGCCTGGGCGTCCAGGCCCTGGGCGGTGACGGCAATTTTAGTTACTCGGCCTCCAACCTGCCTCCTGGGCTCAGTATCGAGCCCACCAACGGGCAGATTGGCGGTACCGTACAGGTTGGGGCAGACGCCGGCAGCCCGTACAACGTAAGCATTACTGTCGACGACAGCGACGGGTCTCCCGCAGATGCCGTAACCATCAACTTCCAGTGGGAAATCATCAACCCGACTACCTGGCGGATCAACGCCGGGGGCGAGGAGGTGACAGCCACCGATGAGGGCACAAATTGGCGGTACAACGGGGCCTCCGGCGCGTATACCGGCGGCATTTACAGCGTCAATACCGGGGTGGCCCTGGAATCCGGCCTGGAATTCAGCCAAAAGGATGCTTCCATCCCCGCATATATTGACCAGGCAGTTTACGAATCCCTTTTTGCCACGGAGCGCTACGACGCCCCGACGGCACCGGAAATGGAATTCCAGGTGCCCCTGGCGAATGGGGAATACGTGCTCAAGGTGTATGTTGGGAACTTTTTTAACGGCACGGATGAGGTAGGCGAACGCATCTTCGACATCAATGTGGAAGGGGCGCTTGTCGAGGACGATTTTGACCCGGTGGCTGCCTTTGGGCACCTCTCCGGTGGGGCATTGTCGTACCCGGTAACCGTGGCCGACGGGGTGATGAACATCCAGTTTATCCACCAGATGGAGAACCCTGTGCTGAATGCCATCGAAATCATCGCAGTGGATACCGGGAACCCGGATTTGGTACTGGACCCCATCGCCGACCAGTCCGATGACCCGGGTACTTCCATTTCCCTTACGGCCAGTGCCTCCGGGGGGGATCCCGGGGAATCCGTAACCTATTACATCACCGGACAGCCGGACGGCCTGGACATCAACCCTGCAACGGGGGAAATCTCCGGGACGATTTCCAGCCAGGCTTCCGTCGGGGGGCCAAACAATAACGGGGTGCATCTGGTCACAGTAACGGCAACCAAGCCCGGATCAGCCCCGGCTACGCAGAATTTTGGCTGGACCATTTCCCAATCCTGGATCGAAAAGAACGAAAACCAGAATTATACAGCCCGGCACGAGAATTCCTTTGTTCAGGCCGGGGACAAGTTCTATTTAATGGGTGGTCGCGAAAGTGCGCAAACCGTGGATATTTACGACTACACCACGGATACCTGGGAATCCCTGGCTGGTTCCGCCCCCTTTGAATTCAACCATTTTCAGGCTGTTTCATACCAGGGACTTATTTGGGTGATTGGCGCATTCCAGACAAATGCTTATCCGAATGAAATCCCGGCTGAATTTATCTGGATGTTCGATCCGGCCGACCAGGTCTGGATCCAGGGCCCCCAGATTCCCGTCGGGCGCCGCAGGGGGTCGGCCGGACTGGTGCTGTACAACGATAAGTTTTATGTGGTTGGCGGTAACACGGACGGGCACGATGGCGGATTTGTTCCGTGGTTTGACGAATTCGACCCGGCTACCGGCCAATGGACGACCCTCGCCAATGCCCCGAATGCCCGCGACCACTTCCACGCCGTATTGATCGGGAATTCGCTTTATGTAGCCGGTGGCCGGCAATCCGACGCGGGATCCGGAAATGTTTTTGCACCTACCATCCCTGAGGTGGACGTATACGATTTTACTTCGGGGACCTGGAGCAGCCTGCCTGCCGGGCAGAATATCCCAACCGAGCGCGCAGGAGCGGCTTCTGTGAACTACAACGGCCGCCTGCTGGTTATCGGAGGGGAAACGGAAACTCCCGGCGCATCCCTGGCCGTCACCGAGGAATACGACCCGCAGTCCAATACCTGGCGGACCCTCGGCCCATTGAATAACCCGCGACACGGGACCCAGGCAATTGTCTCCGGCAACGGCATCTTTATCGCGGCCGGGTCGCCGGTGCGGGGCGGGGGCAACCAGAAGAACATGGAGTACCTTGGAGTAGATGCCCCGGTGGGCTCCCCGAGCGTGGCGAGTACGCTGGAAACCCCCGATGGTATCCAGATTGCCGACGGGGCGACGGAGACCTTTGATATTACGCTTTCCGGTGGAAATGTGGGGGTATATGTCACCTCGATGGACCTGAGCGGGCCAAACGCAGGGGATTTTGTGATTACCGCCGGGGAACTGAGCGAACAATTGCTCAATGCGAACAGCACCTACCCGGTATCTGTCCAGCTCACGGGTACAGGACCCAACCGCAGCGCCACCTTGACTATCAATTACGGGGACGGCCAATCCCAGGAGATTACCCTCTCCAATGACAACCTCGCGCCGGACGTCACCAACCCCGGCGACCAGTTCAACAATGAGGGGGACAATGTCAGTTTGCAGATCGAGGCGTCGGACGCCAGTGAAAACCTGGCTTACAGCGCTTCAAACCTGCCGCCGAACCTCACCATCAACCCGACCACCGGGTTGATCTCAGGGGTCCTGGCTTCCGGGTCGGGCAGCGTTTTCCAGGAGGAGAGCGGCCTGGTGGTTATCGAGGCAGAATCCACGGATATTGTTCCCGACTGGGCTACAACAACTACGGGCGGTGCAGTTGGCGTCATCGCAGGTACCAACCACCTGAACAACCAGAACGGGGGTACGCTCACCTACGAGATAGCCATCAACACGCCCGGCGTCTACCGCTTTAACTGGCGGAATTTCTTCAGCGGCTCGGTACCGACGGACGAGAACGACAACTGGCTCCGATTCCCGAATTCCAATGGAGTTTGGTTCTTCGGCTACAAGGGGACTCCTGCCAGTGAGGCGGCCCTGATCGCCGAACTCGAAGGGGCCCAGAACAACATTGTCTTCCCGGTGGGAAGCGGCCGGGAATCGGCCTCCACGCTTCCGGAAGGCGCTTCCGGCAATGGTTTCCTGAAGGTCTATCGCGCTGGCGGAACCTCGGAAGTCTATGACTGGCAGGCCAAGACCAGCGACAACGACGCCCACGATGTATACGTCCGCTTTGAAAATGCGGGCACCTATACCATGGAAATATCCGAGCGGTCCGCGGGGCACGCCATCGACCGCATAGCGCTCTATAAAGTGGACGGCCCTGCCTATTCGGATTCCCAGCTCACCAATGCGCCGGAGTCCGAAGTAACCCCGGGGAACGGGGCGGCGGCAAACAGCCCGTACAGCGTCCAGGTAACGGTTACCGACGACGGCAACCCGGCCCTGGATACGACCGTCGACTTCCAGTGGATTGTCGGCGACGGGACCAACGAGCCGCCGGTGGCCCTGGCAGAAGCCTCGCCGCTTTCCGGTCAGGCACCCCTGCAGGTGCAATTCACCGGGGAAAATTCCACCGATGACAGTGCCATAACAGCCTATGCCTGGGATTTCCAGGATGGGGAAACCTCCATAGAAGCCAACCCGTTGCACACGTTTACGGACCCGGGCACCTACGTGGTGGAGCTGACAGTTACCGACGATGCCGGCTTCCAGGATACCGATACGGTAACCATCACG
>CAXQQM010000022.1:0-7685 GCA_964226055.1 Robiginitalea sp.
CTACACGACGCTCTTCCGATCTTGAAGAAATACCGGTTTCCGTTGCTACTGGCATTCCTGATCGCTTTTTTCAACCAATTTTCGGGGATCAACGCATTCCTGTACTACGCCCCCCGGATCTTTGAACTGGCCGGCCTTGAAGAGAGCACGGCCCTGCTCAGCAGCATTGGCATCGGGGTGACCAACCTGGTTTTTACCCTTTTGGGCATCTACCTCATCGACAGGCTCGGCAGGCGAACACTCATGTACTACGGTTCCTTCGGGTACATCGTCTCCCTGGCACTGGTGGCTGCCGCCTTCCTCTTTAACTGGACCGGGATGGCAGTCCCCATTTTCCTCTTCGTATTTATCGCCTCCCACGCCATTGGGCAGGGTGCAGTGATCTGGGTATTTATCTCGGAGGTATTCCCGAACCACCTGAGGGGCTCCGGCCAATCCTTTGGCTGTTCGGTCCACTGGATCCTCGCATGGATTATCCCGTCATCCGTGCCTTTCCTGATGTCGTGGATCGGGCCCGGGCCGGTTTTTGGTTTTTTCGCCTTTATGATGGTCCTGCAATTACTGTTCGTCCATTTCATCATGCCGGAGACCAAAGGGGTCTCCCTGGAAGAGCTCAGCAAGCGCCTGTTGCGCAAATAACGCCTTTTGCAGAATTGTCCCGCACGCCTTTGGCTGCTGCCGGGTTACCGCCGGAACCCTGGAAATCTCTGAATTTACGGCCGGAATCCGGACACTCTTGCTGAGGGAAATTTCGCCCGGAAATATGGGAATCCGACCCGATGGGGCTGTTACCATGTACTTAATGTTAACAAATTGTGACTCAATCCATTATTTTTCAACAGCATATTGTTTTTGGTGAAAAAAATCCCTTTTTTTGTGCCCCATAGACAAATGGTATTCTTTTGTCGATGAAATACAGGTGATACTTTCCCCCATTCACCGCTTTAACGAACCATTCATGTAACCCCACCATGCACGAACGTTTCGCCATAGCGATCCTATACCTTCTTATTAACCCCACAAACACATCAATTTCATGAGCGTGAAAACTACCCTAATGCTCTTTTTGGGCATTTTATTATCGTACAATATGTCGGCCCAATGCAGCGGCGCCACATTTGAAGAAGAAAACGGCATCGCCGTAATCCAGGCAGAAAATGTCAACCTTACAGGCGCCTGGCGACAGCAGTCAGGCAACGGTTCCACAGGCAACGGTTATATAACCTGGACCGGGGCCCAATCGTTCCAAACACCCGGGACCGGCACCATTTCATATACCGTTAGAATCAACAGCGCCGGAACCTACCGGTTTAAATGGAGAAGTCGTGTCGGCGAAGGAAACAGCAACACCGAACACAACGACACCTGGCTGCGAATCCAGAACGTCAATGATTTTTACGGCCTGCGCGGCAATAGCCGGGTTTATCCCCGGGGATCCGGAAAATCACCTGCGCCGGAAGGAGCCAGTTCCAATAACTGGTTTAAGATTTACATGAACAACCTGGGCTGGGACTGGAGGACCGTGACCAGCGATTTCGATGCGCACGATATCTATTTCCAGGTGAACAGCCCTCGGGTGATTACCATCCAGCTATCCGCAAGGTCCCGGAACCACTTTATCGACCGGATGGTGATCTACAAAGAGAATCAATATTCGGAGGCGGCTTCTGAAAGCCTTTCCCGCGCCCAGACCATCTGCGACGGCAGCAGCAACCCACCCCCACCCCCGCCACCACCACCCGGAGGCGGAGATGACAACAACGCGCCGACGGTCAACATTACGAACCCCGATAACGGCGAAAGCTTTACAGCAGGAAGCAGTGTCACCGTGCAGCTTTCCGCCAACGATTCTGACGGCAGCATTGCCCAGCACCAGATTTTCTTAAATGGCAACCTCGTCGATACGGACGGTTCCAATTATTCACCTTATACGATCCAGAACCTCGCCAGCGGGAATTACACCATCCGGGCGCTGGTAACCGATAACGATGGGGCCACAGACGATGCCACGGTAAGTATCTCCGTGGGCAGCGCACCACCCCCCCCGCCCCCCGGAGGTGGAGGAGGCGGAGATGACGATGGCGACCCGCCTGCCTCGGGCGGCGCCATTGAAAGCCTGACCCTGGTCAATACGGCTAATAATGCCAACATTGCCAACATCACCAACGGCCTGACACTGAACAAGGCGAACCTGCCGGCTAACCTGAGTATCCGGGCCAATACCAGTGCAGCATCCATAGGCAATATCAATTTTACCCTGACCGGCCCGATCAATCAGTCGAAAACCGAAGGGGACGATCCGTATTACCTTTTCGGGGATATCGGGGTAGACCCGATAGGGCGGAATTTCCCTGCGGGAACGTATAGCATCACTGCCCAGGCGGTGAACGGCAATACCCTGAGCTATAATTTCACCATTACCGCCGATGGCAGTGGAGGAGGCGACCCGCCCCCACCGCCACCATCAGGAGGAGGCGATGACGGCGTAGTACGCCTGGTATTGGTCAATGCGGCCAACAATACAGAAATTGGCGTGCTCACCCCGGGCATCGAGCTCAATGCGAACGACCTGCCCAACAGCCTGAGTATCCGGGCAGACACCGACCCGGTAGACGTGGGCAATGTCCTCTTTAACCTGTCCGGGCCCATCAGCAATACGCAGAACGAAGGCCTTGCCCCCTATTTTGTTTTCGGGGATATTGGAGTAGACCCCGTAGGACGGTCCTTCCCAACCGGGAATTACAACATCTCGGCAAGTGTGGCTAACGGGCAATCCCTGAGCCTGTCGTTCTCGATTGTTTCCGGCGGCGGCAGCACACCGCCCCCTGCTGACGACGATGTGACGTTTACCTTAATCGACGCCAATACGAACCAGGTGGTCCGGAACCTGACAAACGGCACGAATATCGGCAACCCATTTGACCGGAATATCCGGGTAACGACCGCCACCACAGGTGTCGAGAGCGCCTTACTGGTCCTCAACGGTGCACAGAACCGCACCCAGACCGAGAATCTGGCCCCCTATGCGCTCTTCGGGGACAATGGCGGGAATTACAACGCGAATGACTTCCCGAATGGCAGCTATACGCTGACGGCAACATTTTACACTGGTCCGAACGCGAGCGGAAGCGTCGTAGCGCGGAGCACCCTGTCATTCACCACTTCGGGAAATAACACAAGCGGCAAGACCAGCGAGTCGCTGACCAAAACCATCGCCTACCCGAACCCGGTACAGGGGCGGGAGGTGAACCTGAAGTTCCCGATTCCCAAAAACAACCCGATGGAGTACCGGTTGATTTCGTCCGGCTTCCAGGTGTTGGGAACCGGTACGATGGACACCCAGGGCAGCGATGAGACCAATGTGTCCATCCAGTCCCTCGAACAGGCGCCATCCGGTATCTACTACCTGATCATCTCAGACGGGGTCATTACCGAGTCTGTCAAGATTATCAAAGAGTGACGAGCTTTTGGTAAGCTTATATCGAACCCCCGGGAAACCGGGGGTTTTTTATTTTCAACAGTTTCGAGGATACTATATGTACCTGCCTGCCCAGACTGTGTCTTAAATACACTTCCACGGGGATTATCGGATGTTTGTCGATTTCAGCATGCGCCGAAGCCGCTATTGCACTGGAATTTAGTATCTTGTTAGAAACACTTTATGATTATGGAAGATCAAATATCCGTGGGGACACGATTCCTGAACGGTTTCCTGACCGTGATGGTGGTGCTGCTCGTACTGGTACTGGGTGCGGTAATCATTTCACTCATCCTGGCTGCTATCGGAGTTTTCTGATAAATCACCAGGTTTCCAGCCTGTTGCCCAGATGGTTTGTGCCCATATTTTTTGCACATGCGAACACGATTGTTTAACAAATAGGCGACATTACAGGGGTAAACATCAAAATCAACCTATATGAAATCTATTCTCTGGCTCGTAGCCGTTATCTGTATTATCGCATGGCTTCTCGGCCTGCTCGGGGTTATCCCGGGCTTGGGGACCAGCAGCCTGATCCACGTATTACTCGTAATTGCCGTGATTGTAATCCTCTACAACATCATCTCAGGACGTAAAGCACTATGACCGGGGGATAGACCAAACGCGCAAGCAATCAGCCCTGAAACCAAAAAACCCCTCCATCCGGAGGGGTTCTTTTTTGTACAGGTGAGAGGACTCGAACCTCCAAGCCTTGCGGCACTAGTACCTGAAACTAGCGTGTCTACCAATTCCACCACACCTGCATCCCGGGAAAAGTCCTTTTCAGGACCCGGTCCGATTTCACTTAAATCGGGTGGCAAATGTACTGTTTTTTGAAAATGTGAACAAGGAAATTTTTCTTTTCCCGGGGTAACCCGGTGTTTTTTTTCGCCCTGCCCAAACCTGCCCGGTACAAAATAGATATCCCGTATATTTATTCACATATGAAACTCTACCACACCACCGCCGGAACCATTGCCGAAAATGCTGGTTCATTTTTTCGACTCGACACAGGCTGGGACGCACTGACCTCCCATGTGGCCCCGCGCAAAAAGGCAGCCGAACTCCTGAGGAGCGCAACGCCTGCAGACAATCCGCTCGATTCCCCCCAAACGCTATTGCCCCCGGTCGGCAGGCAGGAAGTCTGGGCGTCCGGGGTAACCTACTACCGGAGCCGGAGTGCCCGGATGGAGGAATCCCGGGAGGCCGGTGGCGGGTCGTTCTACGACCGGGTATACGAGGCAGACCGGCCCGAATTGTTTTTCAAGGCAGCCCCCCATCGCGTGGCTGGCCACGGGGGTGCTGTTCGGATCCGCAGGGATTCCGGCTGGGACGTCCCGGAGCCCGAACTCACGTTGCTACTAAACCCGGCGGGTACCATTACCGGTTATACCATCGGGAATGACATGAGTTCCCGCAGCATCGAAGGGGAAAACCCCCTGTACCTGCCCCAGGCTAAATCCTATGACGGGTCCACGGCCCTTGGGCCCTGCCTCTACCTGCCGGAGGCGCCCCTTTCCGGGGATACGGAAATAAAGATTGTCATCTTGCGCAACGGGTCGGAAGCGTTTGACGGGCAGGTGGAAATCTCGCAGATCAAACGGTCGTTTGAGGAACTGGCCTCCTGGCTGTACCGCGAAATGTCCTTTCCCGATGGATGCTTTCTGATGACAGGTACCGGTATTGTCCCCCCAAATGATTTTTCCCTGAAACCCGGGGACGAAATCCGGATTACCATCCCGCCCATCGGGACGTTGAGCAATACGGTGGCAGGCAACTGAACCCGACTCCCTGGGGAACCGCCAGGAAATTCGCGCCGGTCCTGGTCGGGATCGTACTGGGGCAGGAGGCAGCCCGCGGTACAGCTCCAACTACTTACACCTTCAGCTCCCAGCCTTTCTCGTAGGAACGGCTCCAGGACTGCATCGCTTTTTCGCTGTTGAGCACCTTCCCGGTGGCCGGATCCACGGTCAGGTCGTGTCCGGCGTCCTGGGCCATGTTCCCCAGGTGGCAGAGCATGGTGGATTTGCTCGCATCGTCTATGGGTGCAGCCAGGACATCGCCCTTGCGGATGGCATCGAAGAAGTTGGCCACATGGGCCACATCCAGACTGCCGATCCCCTGGGTGTCCGTGGTGGCACTGAGCTCGGGCTCAAATTCAAACTGCACCGGGTTCCCGCCCAGGTCGTACCGCTTGTAATAATTCCTGCTGAGCTCGATGGTGCCCTTGTCCCCGTAAATTGTAATCCCGCGACCCGGGCGCTCCGGTTTCATCATCCCCCGGCTGTGGCCCGTCCATGTAATGAATTTTCCATCCGCAAATTCAAAGGTGGCCTGTTGGTTGTCCGGGAACTCCCAGTCGTCGTCATAGGTGAATTTCCCGCCGAAAGAGCTGACCC
This sequence comes from Robiginitalea sp., assembly GCA_964226055.1. Lineage (GTDB taxonomy): Bacteria > Bacteroidota > Bacteroidia > Flavobacteriales > Flavobacteriaceae > Robiginitalea. Next base: position 5,878 of record CAXQQM010000022.1, read on the forward strand.
GCTGTGGCAGGTCTACCCCGAGAGCCCAGCGGCAAATGTCGATCTCGTGCGTGCCGTTATTGTGGATCTCCCCCGTACCCCAACGCCGGAACCAATGCCAGTTGTATGGGTGTACGTTGTCCCGGTAGGCTGTCCGCGGGGCAGGGCCCTGCCAAAGCTCCCAATCAAGGGTGTCGGGAACGGGAATTTCCTTACCGGTTCCGATAGACCCCCGGTTGTTCGAATAATAGGCCTCCCCTTTGTAGACATCCCCGATAACGCCCTTCCGGATATCCTCGATTGCCTGGATGGAGGTTTTGGCCGAACGTTGCTGGTTACCCATCTGAACCACCTTGCCATATTTTTTTTGCGCGGCTACCAGCATTTCGTTTTCCGCCGGGTTATGGCTGCAGGGTTTTTCCACATAGACGTGTTTCCCTGCCTGCAGGGCCATAATCGCCATGGGGGCGTGCCAGTGCTCGGGGGTGGCGATAAAGACGGCGTCCACCTCCGGGTCGTCCAGGATGCGCCGGAAGTCTTTTTCCACCTGGGGTACGGAACCAAGCCGCTTCTCGCACCAGGCATTGTGTTCCTCCAGGATGGTGTCATCCACATCGCAATTGTACTTCAGGATGGCATCCGGGTAGGTGTTGATGGCCAGCACATGCGCCTTGCCCCGGCTTCGGATGCCAATACAGGCGCATACCACTTTTTCATTGGCCCCCAGGATTCCCGTCAGGCCGGCCTGGGGAAACAGGGATGCGTGCAGTCCGAGGGCTGCCGCGGATGCGGAGGTTGTACGTATAAAATCTCTTCGAGTTGCCATGGATTCTCAGTTTAAGGTTTTGATCTTGATGTTCCGGAAACTTACCCGGTTGCCGTGGTCCTGCAGCAGGATATGCCCGCGCTCGGCTTCCCCAAAGCCCGGCCAGATGTTGTATTTGCTCTCCGATACCAGCTGGCGGTATGCATCGCTGCCGCGTTCGTATTCCAGGACTTTCACCCCGTTGAGCCAGTGCTCCACATGCCCGTCCCGCGAGAGGATCCGCGCCGTATTCCACTGCCCGATCGGGTTGACGGGCTTGGCAGGGTCGGCCTGGATCAGGTCGTAGAGGGAGGCCATGGTACGGCTTCCCTCGTGGTTGCCCAATTTGGCATCCGGGTGGCGCTCGTCGTCCAGGATCTGGTATTCCAGGCCGATGGCCGAGCCTTCCCCTTTGTTCAATTCGGTGTCCACATAATATTTGATCCCGCTATTGGCACCTTCGGTAATCCGGAAATCCACGCGGAGGTCAAAATCCCCGTACAGGGAATCCGTGACGATATCACCCCCAGCCTCGGATTCGCCACCGCCGGATGCCAGAACGGTCAGCACCCCGTCTTCGATCTCCCATCCGTGATCCGGGAAATCCTCCAGGCGCGCCCCGTGCCAGCCTTCCGTCGATTCCCCGTCCCAGAGGAGCTTCCAACCATCCTCTTTTTCGGCCTGCGTCAGGTTGTTTTTAGTGACCACCGGTTCCAGGGGCGTTTCCCGGGAGTACGCCCGTGCCAGGCTATCGGTCAGGATTCGGATGTCCCTCCAGACAATTTCCGTCCCGGCCTGCGCATCGTCCCCGATACTGTGTACCTGGAGGGCGATAAAGCCTTCGGCAGTCTTGTCGTCTATCAGGTGGGCTGCGGGCACCCCGTTGATCCAGGTCTTCAGTGTATCGCCGATCGCTTCGATCCGATAGTGGTTCCAGTCGCCCTGCCGGAAGGCAGCCTGGGCGTCCGGGTTGTCGGTAACCGGAACGAGCCAGCCGCGGCGCGCCTCAGCGTCAATCCCTGCG
>CAXQQM010000023.1:0-4205 GCA_964226055.1 Robiginitalea sp.
GATTGCCCGAGTTGCGCCTGGCCGGATCCCGAAAAGCCCTCCAGGGTTGCGGAATACTGTGAAAACGGGGCCAAGGCCCTGGCGGACGAAGCGACGAAAAATGGGATTGGGGCCGACTTTTTTAAGAAGTATTCCGTAGCGGATCTCTCCCGACGGACGGATTACGAACTGAACGGCCTGGGCAGGCTCACCGAACCCCTGGTCCTCAGGGCAGGCTCAAACCACTACGAACCAATTACCTGGGAGGAAGCCAACCAACTGATAGCCCGGGCACTCAAAAAACTGGACCGTCCCGATGAGGCCATTTTCTACACCTCCGGCCGCTCGAGCAATGAAGCGGCTTTCCTCTATGGGATGTTTGCCAGGGCCCTGGGTACCAACAACCTGCCCGACTGTTCCAATATGTGCCATGAATCCAGTGGGGTGGCCCTGGGTGAAACGCTGGGCATCGGGAAGGGGAGCGTCAAGCTGGAAGACCTCTATGGGGCCGACCTGGTCCTGGTTGCCGGCCAGAATCCGGGAACCAACCACCCGCGTATGCTATCGGCACTGGAGAAATGCAAGGAGCGGGGCGGTCGGATCATCAGCATCAACCCCCTTGAGGAAGCCGGTTTGATCCGATTCAAAAACCCGCAAAAGGTCTCGGGCATCCTGGGGCGGGGAACCGGATTAACCGACCTGCACCTTCCCGTCCGGATTAACCAGGACATCCCGCTTGTCAAAGCCTGGCTTAAAATGCTCCTGGAACGTCATACACAGGGTGAAGATGTATTGGATGACAGATTCATAAGCACTTATACCACTGGACTTAAAGCGTTACAAGAGGACCTGCAGCGCTATCAGCTCTCCGACCTGATTGCCCGTACGGGCGTGGATCCCGAGTCTGTACAGCGCGCCGCCGACTGGCTGGCAACATCCAAAAATATTATTGTTTGCTGGGCCATGGGGATTACCCAGCACCAGAACGGGGTGGCAACCATCCGGGAATACGTCAACCTCTTATTGCTGAAAGGCTCCCTGGGGAAGCCATTTGCGGGCACCTGCCCGGTTCGGGGGCACAGCAATGTCCAGGGAGACCGGTCTGTGGGCATCCAGCACTTTGTAGACCAGGCGATGAATGCCAGGATCAAAGAACACCTGGGGTTTGACCCTCCGGGGAAGAAGGGATGGGATGTAGTGGAGTCGATCCGGGCCATGCACGAAGGCCGCGCCAGGATATTTATGGCCCTTGGCGGCAATTTCCTGATGGCGGCCCCGGATACGGATTATACTGCCCGGGCCCTCCAGCAATGTGATTTGACTGTCCAGATCAGCACAAAACTCAACCGGTCCCACCTGGTGACCGGACGCACGGCATTGATCCTGCCGACCCTGGGGCGCTCAGAAAAGGACGGGGCAGGAGGGAAGCAGGACTTCCTCACTGTGGAAAATTCCATGGGCCAGGTAAGGCGGTCAAAAGGAATTCTCCGTCCAGCCTCCCCGGAGTTAAAAAGTGAACCCCGAATTATCGCCGAATTGGCGGCGACCTGCCTGGGGAAGGACCACCCGGTTCCCTGGAGGGAATTCGGTTCGGACTACGGAAAGGTGCGACGCGCTATCGACCGGGTGGCCAAGGGGTTCAGCGATACATCCGAACGCTCGGAAGGGGCCGGGTACTACCTGCCCAACAATGTCCGGGAACTGGATTTCAGCAGCCTGCCCGGCGGCAAGGCGAAAATCACGTGCAACGCCTTGCCAGAGCACCAGTTGGCCCCAGACGAATTGTTGTTGATGACCATCCGTTCACACGACCAGTTCAATACGACCATTTACGGCATGGACGACCGGTACCGGGGTATCTACAACGAGCGGCGGGTGATCCTGATGCATGCGGAGGATATGGCCGTTCGGGAGCTTCAACCCCGGGATGTGGTTCGGATCAACAGTTCATACGACGGACAAACCCGGGAGGTGCGCAATTTCCTGGCCATTCCCTATAAGATTCCCAAAGGCTGTGCGGCTGCCTATTTTCCGGAAACCAACCCGTTGGTTCCGAATAACCGCTTTGCAGCGGGTAGCCAAACCCCCATCAGCAAGTCGGTGCGTATCCGTGTAACCGGGGAAGATCCTACCGGATTTCAAGGCGCAGGCCAGGCGGTTGTAGCTCCAAAATAGGCCTCAGGCAGTAAGCCGACTATTCCTCCGTGGTGAGGTGGAAACGATAGGTAAAGCGGAAATTGAATAAAAAGCCTCCCCGGATGGATTCATTCAAAACAGTCCGGGGATCCCGGATAAAAATATTGGCAATCGATATGGCCACCTTGTCATCGGCGGCATAGATGCGATAGGAGCGGTTAAAGGAGTATCCGCTGCGCATGGCAAAAATCAGCGATGGCGTCAGGCGGTACTGGAGGTAAGCGCTCAGGTCGTTGGAAATTCGTTGTACGTAAGCCTTCCCGAAGTCCGCATTCTCGATGGGGAACGAACTGCCGAGGCCGTCAAAAGTCAGTCCGGCGCGTAACCGGGGCCAGACCCTCAGGTTGATATCCCCCCGCGAAGGCATCAGGGCGCTGAACTCCCATAGGTCATCCGGATGCCGGTAATAGTACCCCCCGATAGGCACAAACATGATCCCGTACTCTTCGGTGTTCATATAAAAACCAAAACTGAAGTTCTTGTAGGTTGCCAATTTTTTCTGTAGGAGTTGCAGGGTACCCAACTGGAATTTTGTCCGGCCGTACTGGAATGAAGAGGATTGCCTGGGGATCAAAAGGTGGAGGGTGGACCAGTTATTGGTATGTTCGATATTCAGTCCGAGCAGTGCCCCCAGGTTGAAAAGGGCCATGGATTCGGAACCCGGGTAGGGTTTCAGCCGGTTCAGGGTACCCAGGGCCCCGGTAATCAACGCCGTTTTCTCCGACAGGGGGATGGGCAGGAACAAACTCAGGTCGGCGTGGTCGATGCGGGTTTCGCCCGGGCCCGCTTCATAGCCGGTTTCCGGGGAAATCCCGTAACTCAGGTTCAGGACATCCACATATTCCTGCCCGTGCCCGTTAAAGACCAGGAAAAAACATATGCCTGCAAGGAGGTTTTTCATCGGTGTGAGAATTCGGGGAAGATAGGCAACCCCCGAGAGTGTAACAAATGGCTCAATTTGCCCTCTAATGAACGAGAACCCATACCACCTATTATGAAAAACCGGATAAAAATTATTTTCGCGAGCCTCCTGATAACCCTCCAGGCAGGGCTGAATGCGCAAAACCAGGAGTTGGCCACCCCTGAAATGTCCCCGGCAAAATGGCAGGAAGACCTGGAATTCCTGCAGCAAACCGTACACGCGGATTACCCCTTCCTATTCAAAAAAACGACTGCGGAGGCCTTCGATGCAGCCGTAGACGAGTTGCACAGCCAAATTCCGGATATGCCCCCCCATGAAGTAATGGTGGGGCTCGCCCGGATTGTGGCCTCCTTTCAATACGGACATACTTCCCTGGGTTATTGGGAAGGGAAAGTACCCTACCACCAAATGCCCGTGGTGCTCTATGAATTCGACGACGGCATCTACCTGCAGGGTGTCCACCGGGACTACGAGGCCTTGGCAGGCGCCCGGTTGCTCGCCATCGAGGGGGTACCCGTCGAAAAGGTTCAGGAACTCATGCTGCCCGTAGTCCCTGCAGAAAACTCCCAGTATGTCAAGGCCTACGGACTCCATTACCTGACCTTTCCGGAATTCCTGCACGCCCAGGGGGTGATCCCCGAGTTGAAGACGGACATAACACTACACCTCGAAAAGGAGGGCAAACTGATGGATGCTGTGGTCACCGCTATTCCCGCCGAACGCTTCCCGAGGCATTACGGTATGGTGGTTCCGGGGGAGGATTGGGTGGAATCCCGGGATTTGACCGAGACACCCTTGTACCTCAAGAACCTGGAAAGGATCTACTATTTTGAATACCTGCCCGCTGAAAAAGCGGTCTATGTCCGGCACAGCCAGATCCAGGACGACGAAACGGAGGATATCCCGACTTTCTACGACCGCTTGTTCCGCTTTATCGAAGACAATGACGTGGAAAGGCTCATCCTCGATGTCCGCCTTAACGGCGGCGGGAACAATTACAAGAATAAACCGATTGTCACCGGGGTTATCCGGAGCAAAATCGATGCCCCGGGAAAATTCATAGTGATCATCGGCCGGCGGACATTTTCGGCCTGTATGAACCTGGTAA
>CAXQQM010000024.1:0-3593 GCA_964226055.1 Robiginitalea sp.
TACGAGAACACTATATGAAAATGAAAAAATTAATCCATTATTACAACGCTAAAATACGGGTATAGCTTGCCTGTGGCCAAGGATTTGTTGCCAAAGGCCTGAAAACTGTTGTGAAAGTGGAATTAAGCGCTATCCGGAACAGGATAAGAAGGTCCGATCAGGAATTCATGGCGGAAATGATGAACTCCTTAAAGTCCTTGGAGATCGGGATCGCCTTGTTATTGATCATGATGTCCCTGGAATTGATGGCGTCGATATGGTCGACGTTGACAATATAGGATTTGTGCGCCCGGTAGAATTTATTTCTCGGCAATTTCTCCAAATAGTCCTTCAGGGGGGAACGCACCAGGAATTTCTTATCCCGGGTGTTGACCTCCAGGTAGACGTTGTCCGCCTTGATAAACAGGATATCCTCGAATTGGATCCGGTAGTAGAGATGCTGCTTTTTGACAAAAATGGAATCCTTCAGGACGGAATTCGACGTCACCTCGTCAGCTGCGGCCTCCCCGGCATCACCTTCGGGCCGGTTCTTTGAACCGTACACAAAATTGGAAAGTGCAATCTCGATGGAAGTATAGAGGTCCTGTTGCTCAAAAGGTTTTACCAGATACCCGTTAGGCTGGACGGTCTTGGCGTTTTCCACGGTGGCCCGGTCCGAATTGGACGTGACGAAAATAAAAGGGATATCGTAGTTTTCGCGGATGTGTTTTCCCAGGTCGATCCCGGTCTTGTCAGAAGCGAGGATGATATCGATCAGCACCAGGTCTACCTGCTTGGTCCGCAAAACTTCCTCAGCCTGTTCGTAGACGATGACATTGTCCACGATCTCATATCCGATCTCCTCCAGCATGGACTGCATGTCATCGGCGATGATCACGTTGTCCTCGACGATGAGGATTTTAATGGGTTGTTCCAAAGCAGCTTGGTTTAAGATGGTTATGGAATCAAATTTACAAAAAATTATGACTTGCGATATAAAGTAGCAGCCCGACAAAAAAGGTGCTCAGGGCAACTTTTTTCAATTCCGGGTCCAGGTCGGCCGGCTGGCGGATTCCGGAGATCCGCCACAGGTGCCGGAAAATAATTACGAAGGGTAACAGGCTCAGGGCATAGAGGCTGCCCACCCCTTTCAGGTAGACAAAGGCGCACATTGCGAGAAACGCCACCCCGCAAAGCGCCAGGTGGTAACGCCGACCGTTTTCATAACCCAGGATAACCACCAGGGTCCTTTTACCGGACGCCCGGTCGGAATCCCGATCCCGGAGGTTGTTCAAATTCAGCACGGCCGTGGCCAGGGCCCCGATGGCCACCGCCGGTAACCAGGCATCGCCTGATAATTGGAAGCTGTAGAGGAACTGTGCTCCCTGTACGCTCACCAACCCGAAGAACAAAAAGACAAACAAATCCCCCAGACCCCGGTATCCGTAGGCGCTATCCCCAACGGTATAGCGTATGGAAGCCCAGATTGCCAGGGCCCCGAGCCCGAGGAACAGGACCAGGTATACCATTTGGTCCAGGCCGAAGGCCCGGTAAAGGGTGGCGATGGTTAAGAGGGCGCTGAGGCCTGCAGCTACCATCACGCCCCGCTTTAAGCCGGCCCGGGTAAGTGCGCCGCTTTGCAGGGTGCGGACCGGTCCGATCCGCGTTTCGTTGTCGGTGCCTTTCACGCCGTCCCCGTAATCATTGGCAAAGTTGGAGGTGATCTGGTAAGCCAGGGTGGTCCCCAGGGTCAGCAGGAACAAAAGGATATCCCGGTGCCCGTCTGCCTGCGCAATGGCCGTACCAGCCAGTACACCGGCAATGGAAAGCGGCAGGGTGCGGATCCTGGCGGTCCGGAGCCAGATTTTGAAAGTGTGCAAGTTTACTGGGCGTCTTCGATGGCTATTCGTTTCCCGTCGCGGTAGGAAGCCACAAAGGCATCGTTAAACCCCATGGCGACGAGTTCCTGCCGGAACTTCTGGGCCTCCTCGAGGGTTTCAAAATTCCCGACAGAATAGGCGTAGAACGGGTTGGCCTTCACAAACATCGTATTGGTGAGCGATTCGGAGGCCAGGCTCAGGTTCTTGTCTACGAAGGCTTTGACCTGTACGGAGTAGATAGTTTCCTTTTCCAGGAACTTTTTGGCCAGGTAAAATTCCCGAACGAGGCTAAGTTCCTCGTTTTGTTGCTTGAGGTTATCCAAGCGGCCTTTGATCACTTCAAGGCTGTCGATTGAAAAGTTCACATAGTCCGCGGATTGTTGCTGGGCGCTCGATGTCAGCCCGACGGTAAAAGAGGTAATGGCCAGGGTGCCAATGAGGAATACGGCGGTAATTGCCGCAAATATATTGCGCTGCAACCTGGAGCGCTTCAGCTCCTTGTTTTTGAATTTGATCTGGTCCAGGAGGCGCTCGTTGATAATCTGCGCCTTGTCGATATCCTTGTGCAGTTCCAGCAGGTCGCTTTCTTCGATAAAAGGCATATTCCGTAAGCGTTTATTTGGTCTAGGGATAAATGTAACTAAAATGGGCGGTTCCGGCAAACAAACAAGGCCTTCAAGCCCAGAATCCCAACCAGTTGCAGCCGGTTGTGCAAGGGAAATCCGGGTCAGCGTAGGTAGATGCCGTCATCCCGGATATCGATGCGGCGCTCCCTGTAGAGCACCCCGATTCCTTTTTTAAACAGCTTCTTGCTCATTTTCAGTCGTTTGGTTATTTCCTCCGGGTCCGATTTGTCGTGCAGGGGCAACATGCCGCCGGAATCTTTGAGCTCCCGGAAGATCCGTTCGGCCGTCGGTTCCAGTTTTTCGTGCCCGAGGGGCTCTAAAACCACATCGAGCTTGTTGTCTTTCCGGATGGTTTTGATGTACCCGAGGGCCGGTTGCCCGATTTCCAGATTCCGGTAGATCTGATCGGAAAAAACCAGGCCTTTGTGCCGCTGTTCCACGATAACTTCTGTGCCCAGGTCCGTGGTCCGGTAAGGGAGGATGGACACAGGCTGGCCGACGCTGAGGGAAACTTCCTCATTGTCAAGGAATCGGTTGATCCGGGCGGAAGCCACCAGGCGGAAAGACTTCGGGTCCAGGAAACAATAGACCACGTAGCGCTTTCCCTGTTCCATACGCTCGGGCTGTTCCCGGAAGGGGACCAACAGGTGTTTCTCGAGCCCCCAGTTCAAGAAGGCCCCGAACTGATTGACCTCGGCCACCTCCAGATAGCCAAAGGTATTCCGCGTAACAAGCGGTTCCAGCGTAGTGGCGATAGGCCGCTCCTCGTGGTCCAGGTAGCAGAAAACCCGCAGCTCCTGCCCGATCTCGAAATCATCCGGTACGTACTTGTTGGGGAGCAGCAGGTCGTCCACATCTTCGTCCCCGAGGAATAACCCCACGCGGGTGCTCCGTTTAATGGTAAGCGTATTGTAATTGCCCAGCTCAATCATTGCAGTAATTCGTAATCAGATGGTCCCAGCTAGCAGGCTGCCGGGATCAAAGGTACACAGAGTCCTTCCCGAAACGCCGCGTGAGCATGTAATAAACCACGACGCGGTATTTGTTTCGCTGGGAAGCCCCATAGGTTTCGAGGACCTCGTGGATGGCTTCCATAAGGGCGTCGTCG
>CAXQQM010000025.1:0-10922 GCA_964226055.1 Robiginitalea sp.
ACCGTTCACCGATAATACCGGACAGCTCGTCCAACAGACAACACCTTCCTGTAAATTGGCAACATTATTTGCGGGCTTTTGGCAGGAACCTCCTATATTTATACTGTGTTTAAGTGATAGTGTTTATCCCAAATCGCACCAGAACAAACACGTGCTAAATAACCAGATGGTATAACCTACCCCAACGAAAAAGCCCCGGCACTGCGCCGGGGCTTTTTTCTTTTGGCCCGAAACGGACCGGGATGGGATCCGGTTCGGAGACTCGAATCGGACCCCAAAGTGGGCCCGGATCGGATCAGAATTTATAGCTGAGACCGAGGGTCCAGTACGTCTGCAGGTCGTTGTCCACGGAGTCAAAGTCCGCGTCCGTAACCCCCAGCGTATTGACCGCGTAGTTGACGGCTTCCTGTTTATTGCTGCGGAGGCCAAAGTCGAACCCGACCCCGATCATCTTCCAGAGCGTATAGCTGAAGGAGTTCACCCACGTCCAGTTATTCAGGTCGCTACCCTCGTAGCTCAGAAAGGCCGAAAGGTTTGACTTAAAGGCGATTGCGCCGATATCCCGGGTATAGTCCGCCACCACTTTGGCACCCAGGGAAGATTCAAAGATGGTATCCTCGTCGCTGAAGACAAAGTTGTAGTTGAGCGGGTGGATGACCACCACCAGGTTGGTTATGGGCGTCCAGGTACCCCCGACCCCGAGGTCCAGGTATCCCGGATCGTTGAAGTTGTCCAGGAGCGTGGTCCGGTATTCCCCCAGGGCGGAAATGGCGAATTGCTCGCTGAGTTTCCAGCCGTAGAGGGAGGTCAGGTTGAAGACGTCAACCGCGTTGCGGAACCCGTCGTTGTCGGTGGGGTCGTCCTCGTCGTCCAGCTTCACCCAACTCAGGTTTAAATTCCCGGAATTCCTCCAGAAAAACTTCTCCTCCTGCAAGTTGGCAAAGGCGTTGACGGTAAACCCTATATTCCCCGAGGAGTTGTTCGGGATTCCCTGGGCATACCAGTTGTTGAAGTTGGAGATGGAACCGCCGATGGTCCCGAAGGCGCCAATTTTCCACCCGGGCAGGGCGGCAATCTGTGCCTTGATGGCATCGGCCCGTCCCTGGATAGCAGCGATGGAATCTTTTTTCTCGGCCAGGGAGGCCTTGAGTTCAGCCTCGGTTTGTGCAAAGGCGGCAGTTGCCGTCAGGGCGCAAAGCGCCGATAGGAGTAATTTTCTCATGTGAGTCGTGTTAGTGTTTTCAACAGCAAAAATACGGATTGTTGATAAACACCCCCAGTTATCAACGCTATTTTCTACGGACGATGGGCACGGAAGAACAGGCCTCGCCAAAGTGGACGTGTCGGGCGACGCCCTGCAATTTTTCCAGGGCCCATAGGTAGGCGGACTGGGGCACTTCCTTTTTACTGCAACCCTTGATAATCAAAGGCTTATCCCGATATTGCTCCAGGTCTATGGTATTGAGCATATCCCTGTAGGCAACCGATTCGAGCAGCTCCGGCGGCCCGGCTACCACCAACTTTGCAAACGGGTTCAGGTAGGAGGTTATCAACAAATACGCCCAGGCAGGTACAATGGCGTCGGTTGTGCAAAACAGGGATACGTACCCGTCCAGGTAAGCCGACCAGTCATGGGCGGCCAGGGCCTCCCGGAATGCCTTTTCCCTCAGGACCAGGCCTTCCTCCAGCCACTGGCTGATATCGATCCGGAAACGGGGACCCTCCGGGTAGAGCGCTTCCAGGTCAAAGGTGACCAATGGGCTGTTGGCAACCCGGTTGACGATTTCCTTTTCCTCGTTCATTGGGATTGATTTAATGTGAATGGCATGCGAAATCGCATCTCGCCGACACCGGTTACAACAAGCCGAGTTCCAGCTTGGCTTCCTCGCTCATCAGTTCCTGGGTCCAGGGCGGGTCGAAGGTGATTTCCACCTCGGCGTCGGCCACCAGGTCCAGGGACTTCACCTTTTCCTCCACCTCCACCGGGAGGCTTTCCGCTACCGGGCAGTTGGGGGAGGTGAGGGTCATCAGTATCTTCACTTCCCGGTCCTCGTTGACAAAGACGTCGTAGATGAGCCCGAGTTCGTAGATGTCCACCGGGATCTCCGGGTCATAAATAGTCTTGAGGACCCCGACGATTTTTTCGCCCAGTTCCTGTGTATCGATACCTGTATTTGCTTCCATGGTCGTTCTAATTTAACTGGAGCGCCCGGGGGCGGCCCCTTTCAGCTCCCTGCAGGCTCAGGACTCCATTTGGGTCTCGTAAGCCACTGCGTAGAGCTTCAGTTGTTTGATCATACTCACCAGGCCGTTGGCCCGGGTAGGTGACAAGTGTTCCTTGAGCCCGATCTCGTCGATAAAATCTGTTTTCGCGGCTATGATATCCGCGGGCTTCTGGCCTGAAAAGGCCCGGACCAATATGGCGATGATCCCCTTGGTAATAATCGCCTCGCTGTCTGCCGTAAAATGCAGCCGGCCATCCCTGAGCTCCGCGTGTACCCAGACCTTGCTCTGGCACCCTTTGATCAGGTTTTCTTCCGTCTTGTACCGCGCTTCAATGACCGGCAGGGACTTGCCCAGTTCAATCATATACTCATAGCGCTGCATCCAGTCGTCAAAGAGTGAAAACTCGTCGACGATTTCGTTCTGGATTTCCTGGATTGATTGCTGCTCCATAGTTGCAAAAATACGAATAGAATTCCGGGCATTCAACTTACCCGTGCAGGCCCTTGTGCCGGCGGTTCCTGCGGGCCCTGGTGCCAGGGGTCTTTTGAGCTCCAGCATCCAGACGGGCCTAAGCGAGCATCTGCCGGGCCTTTTCCACGGCGGCTACCAGCCGGTCCGCTTCCTCCCGGGTGTTGTAAAAACTGAAACTCGCCCGGACGGTCCCCGGGATACCATAAAAGTCCATCACCGGTTGGGCGCAGTGGTGCCCGGTCCGCACGGCAATGCCCAACTTGTCCAGGATGGTCCCCACGTCGTAGGGGTGGATGCCTTCCAGGTTGAAGGAGATCACCGAGGTCTTGCGGGCGGCCTGCCCGTAAATTTTTAGCCCCGGTATCTTTTTCAGTTCTTCCGTGGCGTAGGCCAGCAAGTCTGCCTCGTATCCGGCAATGGCCTCCATCCCGATCCCGTTCATGTAGTCCAGGGCAGCCCCAAAGGCGATGCCCCCGCAGATATTCGGCGTGCCTGCCTCGAATTTATGGGGCAACCCGGCATAGGTGGTTTTTTCAAAAGTAACCTCCTCGATCATCTCGCCCCCGCCCTGGTAGGGGGGCAGTTTTTCCAGCCAGGCTTGCTTCCCGTAGAGGGCGCCTACCCCGGTGGGGCCGCAGAGTTTGTGGGCGGAAATCGTGTAGAAATCCACACCGAGGGCTTGCAGGTCTGCCCGGATATGGGGGGCGGCCTGGGCCCCGTCTACAAGTACGGCAGCCCCGGCGTCATGCGCCAGGGAAATAATTTCTTCGATGGGGTTGACGGTCCCGAGCGCATTGGATACGTGGTTCACAAATACCAGGCGCGTCTGGTCCGAGAGACCCTCCCGGAAGGAATCCAGCTCCAGTTCGCCATTTTCATTCATCGGGATCACCCGTAGCTTTGCGCCGGTCCGCTCGCAGAGCATCTGCCAGGGCACGATATTCGAATGGTGTTCCATGGCGGATACCCAGACCTCTTCCCCCTCCTTGAGGAATCCGGTGAAGCCCTGGGCCACCAGGTTGATGCCGTAGGTAGTCCCGGAGGTCATGATGATCTCATGGGGATGGGCCGCGTTGAAATGCTTCTGGATCTTGATCCGCGCCTGCTCGTAGGCATCGGTGGCTTCCTGGGAAAGCGTGTGCACCCCCCGATGGATGTTTGCGTTGTATCGGGAATAATAATCCACGATGGTGTCGATCACTTGCCGGGGTGTCTGGGAGGTGGCCGCGTTGTCCAGATAAACCAGGGGCTCCCCGTTCACTTGCCGTGACAGGATGGGGAAATCGTTACGGATGCGGGCAACGTCGAACATTCGCGTGGTTTTCAGGTTGTAATCGGGCTTTTTCGGATTCCGGGACGAAGGCCTACAGGTCGAACCCGAGGTGCACGCCGAGTTTTTCGGCGATCAGGCGGTTGATGCGGCCTTTGAGTTCCGGGATGCGGACGCTTTCCAGGACGTTGTTGGCAAAGGCGTACATCAGCAGGGCCTCGGCTTCTTTTTTGGCGATCCCCCGGGAGCGCAGGTAAAACAGCGCATCCTGGTCCAGCTGGCCAATCGTACAGCCGTGGGAACACTTCACGTCGTCCGCGAAGATTTCCAGCTGCGGCTTGGTATTGACCGATGCCTTGTCGCTGATCAGCAGGTTGTTGTTCTGCTGGAAGGCGTTGGTTTTCTGGGCGATTTTATCCACGATGATCTTCCCGTTGAAGACCCCGGTGGACTGGTCCCCGAAGATACCCTTGTAATCCTGGTGGCTCTCGCAATCCGGTTGCTGGTGGTGTACCAGCGTGTGGTGGTCCACATGCTGTTTGTCGGCCAGGATGGTCACCCCTTTCAGGATGGAATTCATGTGGTTCCCGTCCTGGTAGAAATTCAGGTTGTTCCGGGTGAGTTTGCCCCCGAAGGCGAAGGTGTGGACGCTTACCTGGCTGTTGGTTTTCTGGTCGATGTAGGTATTGTCGATCAGGGAGGCCGTCGGGCGGTCCGTCTGTACCTTGTAGTAGTCCACGATGGCGTCTTTGGCTGCAAAGATTTCCGTTACCGAATTGGTCAGCACTTCATTGGAGGTGAGGCTTTGGTGCCTCTCGATGACCTGCAGTTCGGCATTCTCCTCAACCACGATCAGGTTGCGCGGCTGAAGCAGGAGGGACGCCTCGTTCCCCGTGGAGAGGTGGAGGATTTCCACCGGCTTGCGGGGCGCTTTGTTCTTCGGGATATAGATGTAGGCTCCTTCCCGTGTAAACGCGGTGTTCAGCGAGGTGAGGGATTCCTCCCGGGAGGCTACCTTGTTGAAATACACGTCGATAATCGGCCGGTACATGGGCTTGTTCAGTGCAGAGCTCATCAGGCAGATGTCCACCCCGTCGTGGGTGGTCTCCGAGAGGTAGGAGCTGTAAATCCCGTCGATAAAGACGATTTTATACGTATCCACCTCGTGCAGGAAGTACTGTTTGACTTCCCGGTAGTCCAGTGTATTGTCCTCCTTGGGGAACAGGCTGAAGTCTACCTTTTGCAGCGGGGCCAGGGAGGTGTATTTCCAGGCTTCCATCTTCCGGTGCGGGAAGCCCCTGCTCTCAAAATTCCGGATGGCTTCCGAACGGATGTCGTGGACCGGGTGGTCCATATCCACCTGGTTTTCAAATGCCATGAAGGAGGCGAGCAATTTTTCTTTTAAATCCATAGTCTGGGTTGCGATTCGTTCCGTTGCGATTCCTTTTTGGGTTTCCGCCATACTTTAGAGTACCGCTTCCTGTTTGATCCAGTCGTAGCCCTTTTCCTCGAGCTCCAGGGCGAGTTCCTTGTCGCCCGACTTGACGATCTTCCCGTCGTGTATCACATGGACAAAGTCCGGGATGATGTGGTCCAGCAGCCGCTGGTAGTGGGTAATCACCACAAAGGCGTTGTCCTCGCTGCGGAGGCGGTTGACCCCGTTGGCGACGATGCGGAGTGCATCGATATCCAGCCCGGAATCCGTTTCGTCCAAAATGCCGAGTTTGGGTTGCATCATGGCCATCTGGAAGATTTCGTTCCGTTTCTTTTCCCCCCCGGAGAACCCTTCGTTCAGGGAGCGGGACAGGAACTTCCGGTCAATCTCCAACAATTCGGCCTTCTCACGGATGAGCTTCAGCATCTGGTTGGCCGGCATATCCGGCTGCCCCTTGGCCTTCCGCGATTCGTTGATGGCGGTTTTCATAAAATTCGTCACCGAGACGCCGGGGATTTCCACCGGGTACTGGAAGGAGAGGAAGATCCCGTTGTGGGCGCGTTCCTCTGGGGACATCTCGTCGATGTCCTCGCCTTCGAAGAGGATTTTCCCGCGGCTCACCGTAAATTCTTCCTTACCGGCGATTACCGAGGCCAGGGTACTCTTGCCCGAGCCGTTGGGCCCCATGATGGCATGGATTTCCCCGGGGTTCACCTCCAGGTTGATGCCTTTGAGGATCTTTTTGTTTTCTACGCCTGCGTGCAGGTTTTTTATCTTGAGCATATTCGTTAATTTATTAACTAGGGGCCTGGGTTATCCGACAGAACCTTCCAGGCTGATTTCCAATAATTTTTGTGCCTCCACGGCAAATTCCATCGGCAGTTTGTTCAGCACTTCTTTGCTGAACCCGTTTACGATGAGCGCAATGGCTTTTTCCGTGTCGATGCCGCGCTGGTTGCAATAGAAGATCTGGTCTTCCCCGATCTTGCTCGTGGTTGCCTCGTGTTCAATCTGGGCCGTGCTGTTGTTCGCCTCGAGGTAGGGGAAGGTGTGCGCCCCGCATTCGTTGCCCATCAGCAGGGAATCGCACTGGGAGAAATTCCGGGCATTTTTGGCCCGGCGCCCAATCTGTACGAGGCCGCGGTAGCTGTTCTGGGATTTCCCGGCCGAGATACCCTTGGAGATGATCGTGCTCCGGGTGTTGTTGCCCAGGTGGATCATCTTGGTCCCCGTATCGGCCTGCTGGTGGTTGTTGGTCACGGCAATCGAGTAGAATTCCCCGATGGAATTGTCTCCTTTCAACACGCAGGAAGGATACTTCCAGGTAATCGCCGACCCGGTTTCCACCTGGGTCCAGGAGATCTTGGCATTTTTCTCACAGAGCCCGCGCTTGGTCACGAAGTTGTAGACCCCGCCTTTGCCTTCCTTGTCGCCGGGGAACCAGTTCTGGACCGTAGAGTATTTGATCTCCGCGTCGTCCAGGGCAATGAGTTCCACCACGGCGGCGTGGAGTTGGTTTTCGTCCCGGGAGGGTGCCGTACAGCCTTCCAGGTAGCTCACGTAACTCCCCTTGTCGGCTACCACCAGGGTCCGCTCAAACTGGCCGGTACCGGCCTGGTTGATCCGGAAGTAGGTGGAGAGCTCCATGGGGCAGCGTACCCCTTTGGGGATGTAGCAGAACGACCCGTCGGAAAATACCGCCGAGTTCAGGGCTGCGTAAAAGTTGTCTTTCCGGGGCACCACCGTACCCAGGTATTTCCGGACGAGCTCCGGGTGTTCTTTGATGGCCTCGGAGATGGAGCAGAAAATAATGCCCTTCTCCGCCAGGGTTTTCTTAAACGTGGTAGCCACGGAAACCGAGTCCATCACAAAATCCACGGCCACCCCGGCCAGCTTCTTTTGCTCCTCGATCGGGATACCGAGTTTCTTGAAAGTGTCGAGAAGCTCGGGGTCTACCTCGTCCAGGCTTTCGTACTTGGGTTTTTTATTCGGGGCGGAATAGTAGGAAATGTTCTGGAAATCCGGTTTTTTGTAGTGGATATTCGCCCATTCCGGCTCCACCATCTCCTTCCAGTGGCGGAAGGCCTCCAGGCGCCATTCGGTCATCCAGGCCGGCTCTTCCTTTTTCTTGGAAATGGCGATGACAATTTCCTCGTTGAGCCCTTTGGGCAGCGTATCCGACTCGATATCCGTGTAGAATCCGTACTCGTATTCCTTGGTTTCGAGTTCCTTCTTGAGTTCTTCTTCAGTATAAGCCATAAGTGTCTTTCTGATAATTACCAGCCCCCGGCCCATTGCGGCCGGCCGGGCCTACAGGGAGAAACTCTCCCCGCAACCACAGGTGCGCTGGGCATTCGGGTTGTTAAAAACAAACCCTTTGCCGTTCAACCCGCCGGAGTACTCTAGAGTAGTCCCCACCAGGTATAAAAAGCTTTTTTTATCCACGATAATCCGGACGGAATTGTCCTCGAAGACCTTGTCGGCCTCGTCGGCTTCCCGGTCGAAACGGAGCTCGTAGGACAAACCGCTGCAACCGCCGCTCTTTACCCCGACCCGGACGAAATCCGTGCCGGCGTCGAAGCCTTCCTCCTGCATGAGGGAGACGACTTTCTGGCGGGCTGTTTCCGATACTTTGATCATTCGAATTTGGATTTATTCTAAATAGTGCACAAATATAGCCAAAACACGCGGGTTTCCCATCATTCCTAACATTATTATAACGTATGTGGGGATTGGTGTTATCTATTGGTTTTACGGGGCCTGGCAGGTGCCATCCCGCGGGTTGCCGGATGGCTGCGCCGTCACTAGCGGATTTTGAGCAGCAGCAGGTCGGTTTCCCCCAGGGAGGTGAGACCCGGGCCGCCGGCCGGGGAGAGTTCCCCCGCCAGGTAAATGGCTCCGTCTGCCGCTTCCACGGCGTCGAAACCGAGGTCGATGCCCGGGCCCCCATAGGTGGTTTGCCAGAGCAGCCGGCCCGAAGCGTCAATCTTCAATAGCAACAAGTCGTTTTCCCCGGCGTTTTGCAGGTCGGCGGTGCTGCTGCGGGTGGTGCCCGTGATCAGGAAATTCCCGTCCGAGGTGGGCGTGATGGACTCTGCGGCGTCGAAGGCCGGCCCGCCGTAACTCTGCTCCCAGACCATGTCCCCGGCCGGGTCCAGGCGGACCACCCAGACATCCGACTCCCCCCGGTTGGCGGAAATATCCCCGTCCGTGCTGAAGCTGTGGCCCGTCACCAGGTAACCGCCCCGCGGGTCCGCAACGATATCCGATGCGATTTCAATGCCGGTCCCCCCGAGGTTGGTTTCCCACTGCAGTTCCCCCTGCCGGTTTACCTTGACCACCCAGAAGTCATAACTGCCGTTCGGCTGGCTGATGTCGAAGTCGTCGCTTTCCGAAAACCCGGCCATCACAAAGCCCCCGTCGGGTGCTGCGACTACGGCATGGGCCCGGTCGTTGTTGGTGCCCCCAAAGTAATACCGCCATTGGAGCGTCCCGTCTGCGCTGAGTTTCGTGCACCAGAACTCCCCTACGCCGTGGCGTGTGGCATACGGGTTTTTCTCGGCATACCCGTCGGCCCGGGCTGCGGTGAGGTCCAGGAAGCCGATAAAAAACAGCCCCCCGTCGTCGGTTTCCAAAAGGTCGTAGCTGTGGTCGTGGCCCGAAAACCCGAAACTGCGTTCCCAGAGGATTTCCCCCGTGGCGTCCAGGCGCAACACCCAGTTATCGTGGAAGCCTTCGTTGCTGGACCCGTCCCCGTCGTCGCTCATGGCATAACCTGTAATGGCGTATCCCCCGTCTGAGAGCTCCACCACGGCCTGGCCGCGGTCGTCCTTGCTGCCGCCATAGGTGCGCGTCCATTCCCGGTTCCCCACCGCGTCCAGTTTCAGCAGCCAGTAATCGTTCACGGCAATTGCCTTACCCAAGAGGTCGCCGTCCGTGCTCTCGGAAAAGCCCAGGATGGCCAGGCCCCCGTCCCGGGTCGCGATGATGGAGCGGGCGGTTTCGGCCCCGCTGCCCCCAAAGGATTTCGCCCACTGGATTTCCCCTGTCTGCCCGGCGCCCGGGGCGGGGGGTTCCCCGGCATCCCGGCTGCAAGCCGACAGGAGCGCAAAGAGGAACCCGGCAGTGAGGAGGAATGCATAGCTGCTCCGCATGTGGCGCGCAAGCCGTCTCGCTGGGATGCCCGGGCAGGTCGTTTTTTTCATTCGGCTGCTCATGGATCGGAAGGCTTGAGTACGAAGAGCCCGCGGTTGATATCCCCTACGAGGATATGCCCGCTGGGGAGGTACGGATACACGCTCCAGACCCCGCTGAAGGCCGGGCTGTCGGAGCCCGGGAAAGTGTCGAAATAAGCGGTTTCCACCATCTCGCCCCCGGCAATCCCGGAAATGTCCAGCAGGCGGAGGCCCGCCGTGTAATTGGCCAGGTAGTACGCATCGCCCAGCACATAGCCGTTGTGGTCGATGGCGGTCGTGGGCCCGGAATAGGTGAAGGACAGGAACGGGTTGTCCAGGTCCGTTAAATCGAAGACCAGGGTCCGGCTGTTCAGGCCGAAATTCAGTTCGTCCAGTTCATCGCCCAGGATAAAAAACCGGTGGTCTTCGGTAAACCAGCCCTGGTGCGTATAGCCGAGGTTGCTGTAGTCCAGGCCTGAAACCTCAAAGGGGGCACCCTTGTCGGTAACGTCCAGGACCACCACCTCGGATTCGTTGGCCCCGACCAAAATTTCCCGCCCAGAATAGTCCGCGTCCGGCCCCTGGTACAGGACTACCTGGGCGTCATGCGTATAGCCGGCAGTGGCAAACCCGCCTGCATCGGCAGGGGCTGCCGGGTCGGTGAGGTCGATAAAGTGCGGCCCGCCCTGGTAGGGCAGTTCCGGCCCGGTCCCCACCGCATAGGCAAACCCGGCAGACGCTTCGATCACGAGGTTATGGGCATTCCCGAAGGCGGCGTAGTGGGCAGTGGCGCCAAAAGTCTGCGGGGGGTTGGGGACATCCCGCAGTTGGGTCAGGTCAAAGACCTGCATCCCATGCCCGTCGGCTTCCGAGACGATATAGGCATGGTCCTCATAGACCTTGATGTCCCGCCAGGCGCTGGCGACGGTATGGGTGGGAAGTTTCCCGAGGTAAACGGGGTTTTCCGGGTCGGCCAGGGAGATAAAGGCGGTGCCGTTATCCAGGCCCACCAGGGCGTATTCTGTCCCGTCTGAGGGGTCGGCCCACCCCCAGATATCATTCCCAGAGGAGGCGGAAAAAACCTCCAGGTCCAGGCGGGCCACCAGGTCGAGGCCTGAACAGGGGAATGCCCCGGCCATGCCGTTCTCGCAAGGGGTAAAGCCCGTGGGTTCCCCAACCGGGCTTCCGGGGTTTGGATTCGGGTTCGGGTCCGGGACGAACCCATCGCCGGGGGCGTCGTCCGAACGGGAGCAGGACCCCAGGACCAAGAGACACATGCCGAGGACCGTCAGGATTCGGGAAGCAGGCTGTTCCACGCGGTATTTTTGATTTAAAGTGACGCGAT
>CAXQQM010000026.1:0-11630 GCA_964226055.1 Robiginitalea sp.
CACTCTGTCAGCCTCGATAGGCCCGCCAAGCGTTTGTCCCCTGCCTTTGACTCGGTGACCCTGTACGGGAACGACCCCGGGCACCGTCCGGATATTTACGGGAAAATCGGGAACGCCGGGGTGTCGGTCTGCTGTCTGGACGACGCAAAAAAACTCTACAGCGGCTTTGACCTGAGTGACCCGATGACTTCGGTGAGTATGACCATCAACGGACCCGCCCCGATGCTGCTGGCCTTCTTCCTGAATGCGGCCATTGACCAGAATTGCGAAAAGTATATTGCCGATAACGGCCTGGAAAAAGATGTGGAAGGGCGAATTGCGGCTTATTTTAAGGAAAAGGGCGTCGAGCAACCGGAATACTGCGGGGAATTGCCCGAAGGAAACGACGGGCTCGGGCTGCGGCTCCTGGGGCTTACCGGGGCCGACGTGCTCCCGGACGATGTGTATGGCCGGATCCGCAGCGAGACGCTACGGTCGGTCAGGGGGACTGTCCAGGCGGATATCCTCAAGGAGGACCAGGCGCAGAACACCTGTATATTTTCTACCGAATTTGCCTTGCGGCTCATGGGGGACGTACAGGAATATTTCATTGAAAACGAGGTGCGGAATTTCTATTCGGTGTCTATTTCGGGCTACCATATCGCCGAGGCAGGGGCCAACCCGATCACCCAGCTCGCCTTTACCCTGGCCAACGGGTTTACCTATGTGGAGTACTACCTGAGCCGGGGGATGGACATCGACCGGTTCGGGCCGAACCTCTCCTTTTTCTTCTCCAACGGCATCGATCCGGAATACGCGGTGATCGGCCGGGTGGCCCGGCGGATCTGGGCCAAGGCGATGAAGGAGAAATACGGTGCAGGACCCCGGGCGCAGATGCTCAAATACCATATCCAGACATCCGGCAGGAGCCTGCACGCCCAGGAAATCGATTTTAACGATATCCGCACCACGCTCCAGGCGCTTTATGCCATTTACGACAATTGCAACTCCCTGCATACGAATGCCTACGACGAGGCCATCACCACGCCTACCGAGGAATCCGTGAGGCGCGCAATGGCCATCCAGCTGATCATCAACAAGGAACTCGGCCTGGCCAAGAACGAGAACCCGCTCCAGGGCAGCTTCATTATCGAGGAACTCACCGACCTGGTCGAGGAGGCCGTTCTGGCCGAATTCGACCGGATTACCGAAAGGGGAGGGGTGCTGGGCGCCATGGAAACCATGTACCAGCGCTCCCGCATCCAGGAGGAAAGCCTTCACTACGAGACCCTGAAGCACAATGGGGAGTATCCGATTATCGGGGTCAATACCTTCCTGAGTTCCAAGGGGTCGCCCACCATCCTCCCCAAGGAGGTCATCCGGGCCACCGAAGCGGAGAAAAAGGCCCAGATCGACACCCTGGAGCGCGTCCACAAGCAACATCATAAAGCAGCATCCGAATGGCTTCAGCGGCTTAAAGAGGCCGCCGTGCGGAACGAAAACCTGTTTGCCGTTTTAATGGAGGTCTGTAAATACTGTTCGCTGGGGGAAGTGACCCAGGCGCTGTTTGAAGTGGGCGGGCAGTACCGCCGGAATATGTAGGTTCAGGAGACGCTCTTGCGCCATTTCTTGAAGGATTGCCGGAAACGCTTGACCTCCTTGCGCAGCAAATCCAGGTATTCCCTTTCCCTCACCCCGTCTTTTTCGAGCCCCTTGCAATAAGTGTAGAGGTTCCGGGTCATTACATTGATAAAATGCACGCTCCGTTGCCGGATGGCCAGGGAGGAAGAATTCTCGGCCCGTGCAATGTGCTGGGGGATCAAAATGGCGTCTGTCAGCAGGGAATCCGCTATGTGGTCCCTCAGGCTGTTTGAATGTGAGAGGGTCAGTAAATCCTTGTTATAGGTGACGTAGGAGGCGATTTCGCGGCTCATGGTCCGCAATGCCACGGCCTGGCGATAAACGGGCAATTTTGCGATGCGCTCGTAAGACATTTTCTCTTTCAATTTTCCATAAAGATACCGCTGAAATTGAGTGAATTTAATTAACTATTTAAATGAAAAGTATTATTTTTCCTAAATAATTAAAGTTTTTAAACAAAAAGCCCTTGAATATTAAATTAGATAAGTTGCATTGGAATATCCTGGCAGCCCTCCAGACAAATGCCCGTGCCTCCCTGGCCGGGATTGGCCGTTCCATTGGGCTGACGCCCCCGGCAGTGGCGGAGCGGGTCAAACGGCTCGAAGACCTCGGCGTTATCGAGGGGTACTGGACCCAGGTATCTCACAACCGGGTGGGTTACCAGTTAAAGGCAATCATCATGCTACGGGCTTTTATGGGAAAACTCAAACCCTTCCTGGAACAGGTGCGCAACCTCGAAGAGGTCATTAATTGTTACCGGATCACCGGAAACGAGAACATAATTATGGAGGTGGTTTTCAGGGACCAGTTCCACCTTGAGCGTTTTATCGACCAACTGATCCAGTACGGGGAGACCCGGACGCATATCATCCTTTCCGAAGTGATCTCTAATGCGCCCATCCGCAGGATTTCAGACCTTCCGCCCATCGGTGGCGGCGAAAAGGATATTTGATTATCTTTAAATGGCCCATTGCAGGCTGGCCGGATCAACCTATGGAAGTTGATTTTGGCGGGGTTTTTGATTGGGTGTTGCTATGAAAAAATCGTACTTCCTTTTCCTCGTGATGTTTTATGCACTCACGGCCCAGGCGCAGGAACTCCGGCTTAAAAAGGGAATCATCAACGAAAATCTGCCGCTACCCGATACCATCGGGCAGGATTTGAGTATCTATCTCCCCCCGGATTTCGATCCCTCCGCCCAATGGCCCCTTTTATTTGTATGTGATTTTTCCGGGGATACCAACCGGGCCCTCCGATATTTCCAGGGGGCTGCCGATTCGAACGGTTATATCCTGGCGGCCACCCGTAAACTGGTCGATAGTACACAGCTTACCGACGGGGTGCTGCGCTTCGCCAGGAGCCTCGAATATCTCCACGGGATCCTCCCGCTGGACGGGGATCGGCTTTATGCAGCCGGTATCGGGAAAGGGGGGGAGTTTGCAGGCCTGATGCCCAACCTGGTCCGGGCCGTTTCCGGTGTACTGACTGCCGGGTCCGGACCGCCCAATACGGAGTTGCTCAACGCCCGGGAACCCTTCGCTTATGTGGCCCTGCTCAGCCGCTCGGATTACCGCTACCCGAATATGCGGTTTGCCGAAGAGCAGCTCAACCGAAAACGCCTGGATCACCACCAGCTTTACTACAACGGCACCGGCGGGCTGCCCGACGAGGACCTGCTGGACCTCGGGATGGCCACTTTAACCCTGCTGGCGATCAAGGCGGGGGAGATCCCGACGGACAGTGTTTTGGTCCGGCAGACACTTAAGGGGTATCGCACCCGGTCGGACGTAATGCGACAGCAGGGAGACGCGCTGGTTGCCTATAATATGCTGGAGCAAGCAATCGACCTCTTTGACGATCTGGCCGATACCGGAGACCTGAAGGATGCTTTGCGCAGCCTGCGGCGGACCAGCACCTACCGGTCGCGAAAACGGGAAGCCGCGAACCTTGCCCTCAAGGAGGAAATCCTCCGGCAGGACTACGCTTATTACCTGGAAGAGGATGTACTCAATTTCAACCTGGACAACCTGGGCTGGTGGCGGCACCAACTGGAGACCATTGCCAAATACAAGGGGAGTGGTTCGCCTGAAGAACAGCGTCTGGGGTTGCGTCTGGAGGGCTATCTACGGGCCCTGGCCGAGGATTACATCCGGATTGCCCGAACGTCCGGGAAACAACCAGACGATGATGCCCTGGTACTGCTGCATATGCTCAAAACCCTGATCGACCCGGAAGTTCCTGACAATTACCTGACGGTGATTTCCCTGGCTTCCAAATACGACGACTTCGGCACGGCCCTTTTTTACCTGGAGGAATTACTCAAAACCGGGTATGCAGACCGGCAAAAATTGTACGATCTCGAACACACGGCCCTGTTGCGCATCAGCCCGGAGTTCAATGTGTTGGTGGAAAAGTACCTGGAGGAAGCCCGGTACGAAGTCCCCGAATAGTCAGGTAAAACCCGGAAATCGACAATCGGGAAATTCAGCAAAAACACTTGTAGCTTTTGGGAAATGGTTATTTTTGAGGATGGAAATTCCCCCATTTCAAACCCTTCTCACCTATGTGTTATTCGTACAAATCCTTACCCTTGATAGTGCTTGGGGGGTTGTTGCTGGCGGGCGGAATGCAATCCTGCCGGGACGGCAAGCGCTACCACGAAGCCGTTACCGAAGACATCCATGAACCCGCATCCCGTGGGCTTGCTTCCATCCTCGCCTTTCAGGAAGAGCTCAATGGCGAATTCAGGGACCCGGAAATAAGCCCGCTATCCCCGGAACAGATCGGGGGGTTTCCGGGCCTCGATTTTTTTGAGCCGGATACCACCTATCAGGTGATGGCCCAACTGGTTCGGACACCCGGGGCCCTGCCGTTTGAGATGCCGACCACCACCGACCGGATGGCCCTGGAGCGCACCTATGGGATCCTGCGGTTTGAATTGCAGGGACGGTCTTTTGAGCTCGAAGTCTACCAGAGCCCCGACCTGTTGATGCAGGAGGGCTTTGAGGATTACCTCTTCCTTCCGTTTACGGATGCCACCAACGGAAAGGAAACCTATGAAGGCGGCCGGTACATCGACCTGCGTATCCCATCGGGGGATTCCATCCTGCTGGATTTCAACACGGCTTACAACCCCTATTGCGCCTACAACCCAAAATACTCCTGCCCGATTGTCCCAAGCGTAAACGACCTGGACATCCCGGTCTATGCCGGGGTCCGGGCCTACCGCAAACCACAAACACCAATAAGGCAAGCCCCGTAAAAAGGAATCTCCCGCCGCGCGCTCAAAAAAAGAGAACCCCCGGCACAAAAGCCAGGGGTCCTCACCATTAACCAAACTAAACAAATGGGCGGCGTTAAAATCGATTGATCAGAATGAATAGACAGCTGCCAGGACAAAAGAGGCGAGGCTGTCGCCGATCTCCAGGTCGCCGTCTACAAAATAGACGCTGTCTTCAGAGGCGCTGTCAAAGCGGATTTCGGGCTTGATGATCAGGTGGTCCCCTACGGTAGCGCTGCCGGTGAGGGTCACAGCCAGGACGCTGGCATCCGGGGCAACGGCTCCGATAGCCCCGTAATTCTCCATTTCGGAGAAATATTCCCCGCGCAGGCCAATAGCGAAATTCTCAGATGTCTGGTACTGAGGGTAAAGGGCAACGCCGTAGAACCCGGTTCCGTCTGTATCCTGGTAGGTGGCATTGATCCCGAGGAAGAAATCCTCCGAAAGGTCAAAGCCCCCGGTATAGTCTATCTGGAATAGCGCCTTAGCGTCCGTATCCACAAATTCCCCGGTGGTGGTGTCAAAGAACTCGGTGAATCCCTGTTTGCCGTAGAGCAGGTTCAGGAACTGGCCGGCATAGCCCAGCTGCGCCCCGAAAGATGGGGAGCCGAATGGGTCGAATTCCGTCCAGTCTGTCGGGTTCATAACCGCAAGCATCAGGGATACGTCGTCGCTCAGGGCAAAGTCTGCTTTCAGCCCGGTATGGCTGAAAGGGCCGTACGAGAACATATAGGAGGTACTGTAGTTGAAGTTCGCAACCGGCGAGATCACCTCGTACCCCAGGAAGGTGTTGAAATTACCAAAGGTCAGGGTCACGGTTGGCGAAACGTTCCAGTACACGTATAACTGGTTGACGATGGCCGGTGAACCGAAGGAATTGAATACGGCATCCTCCCCCCGGGGGCCGAATACCAGGTCCGCAACCGCGCCGACGTTCCCGTGCTCGTAGGAGAGGATGGCATTGGCCATCCCGATGGCAAAACCGGTGTCGTTCGCAAAGGAACTCCCCGGGGCCGACGGGAAGGCGATCGCATCGCCGTTTTCGTCGAGCATTACTTTGTTCAGCCCGTTGAGATTCGCCCGGTAATAGGCATCTACGGAACCGCTCAGGCTAAACCCGTCGGTCCAGCTCGTCGCTTCTTCGTCCTGTGCGCTCAATTGAGCAGTTGCAAACAGGATGGCTGCCAGAAGCAGAAATTTTGTGTAAATTGAATTATTAATCTGTTTCATATTGCTTTAGATTATACTCCGGTTACGGAGTGATTGAAGTTGTTAGTTACAATTGCAATGGAAATGGGTTATAACGGAGCGTTCTGCCAAACGCTCCGTTTCCCTTTTATACCGATTAGTGTTGGTTCAGGCGGAAATCCGAGTAGGCGTCCATGCCGTGCTCGTGGAGATCCAGCCCTTCGATTTCTTCCTCCCGGGAGACGCGGATTCCCACGGTCTTCTTAAGGGCAAGGATGATGATGGCGGCTGTGACGATGCAGAAGATACCTGCTGCTCCCACGCCGGTGAGTTGGTAGAGGAACTGGTCGATGCCGGCTTTGTCGCCAAAGAGACCGACGGCCAGGGTTCCCCAGATACCGCAGATCAGGTGGACGGTCACGGCACCTACCGGGTCGTCCAGGCGGATCCGGTCGATAAAGGCAACCCCCCCGACGATGATGGCTCCCGCTATCAGGCCGATAACTACGGCCTCATTGGGCGACATCAGGTCGGCCCCCGCGGTGATCCCCACAAGTCCGCCGAGGATCCCGTTGAGGAACATGGTCAGGTCGTAATTTTTGTAGGCGAGGGTCG
Organism: Robiginitalea sp.; assembly: GCA_964226055.1. GTDB lineage: Bacteria > Bacteroidota > Bacteroidia > Flavobacteriales > Flavobacteriaceae > Robiginitalea. The sequence goes on from CAXQQM010000026.1 coordinate 6,704, forward strand.
AGACGATAAAGGCGCTGACACCTCCGGCAGCAGCTGCCAGGGATGTGGTGGTGAGCACCAGGGAGGTCAGGGCCGGATCGCCGGAGAGCACCGAGCCCCCGTTAAACCCGAACCAACCCAGCCAGAGGACCAGGACGCCAGCAGTTGCAAGCGGGATATTATGGCCCGGAATCGCCTTGGGTTTCCCGTCTTCGCCGAACTTCCCGATTCGGGAGCCCAGCAGCCAGATGGCGATCAGGGCGCCCCATCCCCCCACGGAGTGTACCAGGGTGGAACCGGCAAAATCATAGAACCCGGCCTCGTCCCCGCCCAGGGTGGAGAGGAACCCGCCGCCCCATTGCCAGGATCCGACAATCGGATACACCAGGCCGACATAGAAAATGGTGAATACCATGAAAGGGCCAATTTTTATCCGTTCGGCAACAGCCCCGGACACAATGGTGGCCGCCGTTGCGGCAAACATGCCCTGGAAGAGGAAGTCGGTCCAGTAGGTGTAACCCCCTCCGGCGTATTCCGGGGTGAGGCCTGCGGCATCCGTTTCCAGGCCAAAGCCGGCAAACCCGAGGAATCCGTTGAATTCGCCCGGATACATCAGGTTAAAGCCACCGATGTAATACATCAGGAGTCCGACGGTGATGATAAAAATGTTTTTAAAAAGAATGTTGATGGTGTTTTTCTGGCGCGTCAATCCGATCTCCAGAAAGGCAAATCCGGTATGCATGAAGAACACCAGGGCGGTGCATACCATCATCCAGACATTGTTTGCAGTGAATAATCCTGTATCCATAATAAATTTCTTTGGGTTGGTTTGATTAGTTGATGCCGGCGTGGCCGTTTTCCTTTGTTCTGATTCGGTAGGCTTCCACCACTTCTGATACGAAGATTTTACCGTCTCCGACATTACCGGTGTACGCCGTCTCGAGCAGGGTACTTACTGTGCGCTCAAGGAAATCGTCCGACACCACAACGACCAGGTACCTGCGCTGGATATCTGATGTGCTATACGAAATGCCCCGGTAAACATGGCCCTGCTTTTCATTGCCGACACCGGTTACATCCCAGTAACTGAAGAAATTCACCTCAATCTGATGCAGGGCCTTCTTGACCTCATCAAATTTGGATTTTCGAATGATTGCTTCCACTTTTTTCATGGGTATATGTTTTTGTTGATCGGGCCAAATATATAGTAAAACACATATACCCCCTCTTTTATGGGGGTATAGGTATCTATTTTTATGTTTATGATAATATGACCCCCAAAAAAATAGGGTATGTGTTTTAGAAACCACGTATTTTGCCGTATTGATGAAAAAGGGGATGCAGATGCCGCTTTCCGGGGTCAAGCGGGAATGAAAAACCGGCTTTTGAGGGCAGGATTGTTACCAGCCGATCAAAAACCGGGGAAAAAGTTACAGGTGTAAAAAGTTACAGGGGCAGAAAAGTCAGAACCAGCGGGAAAGCCAGAACCAGCGGGTAAGTCAAAACCAGCGGGAAAGCCAGAAACCCAGCGCCACAGCCAGCAGGCCCACCACCAGGCTGCCCAGGGTATAAAATAGGAAAGGGAGGTAGTTGCCGTCGCGCAACATACCGAATTGTTCGAGGCTGAAGGTAGAGAATGTGGTGAAACCCCCGCAGAAACCCGAAGCCAGCAGGGCACTCTGTACCGGGTTGACATATTGGTTGCGCAGGGAGGCCCCAAGCACCATCCCGATGAGGAGGCACCCGATGACGTTCGCCAGGAATGTCCCCAGGTAAAACCCGGAAATTAACGGATTGAGGTATTTGCCTATCAGGAAACGCAGACCGCTACCCAGGCCGCCGCCCAGAAAAACCAGTAATAAATGTTTCATAAAAAACCCGATCGGGGAGATTCGGGAGAGGGAACGGGCCCTGTCCGGGCCTAAATCTAATAAAACTTTTGATTAAACCGCTTTGCGGTAATCCGCATCCACCGATTCCAGCGGATAAATCTTAAAGGAGGCCGGTACGGAAGCGTTGGTAGTTATCCGGTTGCGAAGGCGGACGGAAACAGAGGAGCTGAAGATCAGCAAGAGCGCATTGACCAACACGAGCCCTGATATAATCGCAAGAAATAATGTCATTGGCCGAGGTTATTTAGTAACATAACGCAAAAGTACGTGATTTCTTATATGATACGTAACATATCCCTCATTTGGACGTGAGAACAAAAATTTTTGTCATTCCCTCACAGGGGGCGCCTATTTTTTGAGGATATACTTGAGGACGAGCAGGAGGATTATGAAACTGACAAAGAGCAGGAGCACCCAGATAGTCCCCTTATACTGCTTTCGGAGCCATTGCCGGTCGCGACGGTACATAACGATCAGCACCCCGACGAACGCGACGAAGAAAAGCAACGCAAAGATCATTTGCCCGGGGCTGAACATCTTGTTAATTTTAGCGCAAATTTACGCGATTTCCATTCATTAACCACCCAATACCCCATTCATTGATGAAACACCATCTAGCAGCCGTAGCAGAATTCCATCAAGCCTTCGGGCTTGGGATATCGGAAGAACCCCGGGCGGACCTGGGCCCGGCAACCAACCAGCTCCGGTTCCGTCTGATGCAGGAAGAGAACGAAGAATACCTGGAAGCCGCCGCCAGCGACGACCTGGTGGAAGTAGCCGATGCCCTGGGGGATATGCTCTACATCCTCTGCGGCACCATCCTGGAACACGGGCTGCAACATAAGATCGAGGAGGTGTTCGATGCGATCCAAAAAAGCAACATGAGCAAATTAGGGGCCGACGGAAAACCGATCTACCGCGAGGACGGCAAAGTCCTGAAAGGGCCCGGGTATTTCAGCCCGGATATTCCCGCGGTTCTGAACGGATCCGGTAAATAGGCCGTTAACCCAGGGGATAGCGCCAGCCAAACGGATCTTCCGCGCGGTTGTACTGGATGTCCGTGATGCGTTTCTTAAAATGTCCCGCATAGCTGTCCTCAAGTTCCGGTAGTTCAAAGAGTTCTCCCCGGTAGCCGAAACTGCTGATCGGAGAGACTACTGCAGCCGTCCCCGCACCAAACAATTCCCGCAGGGACCCGTTCTTCGAGGCTTCAACCACCTCTGCCACCTTGACTTTGCGTACTTCCAGGGGGATACCCTCGGATTCCGCCAGTTGGAGGATGCTTTTTCGGGTAATCCCGTCGAGGATGCGGTCACTGGTAGGGGCCGTCAACAGGGTCTCCCCGATACGGATAAAAATATTCATCGCCCCGGCTTCCTCAATGTACTCGTGGCGGTGGTCGTCCGTCCAGATAACCTGCTGGAACCCGTCCCTGGCCGCCAGTTGGGTGGGGTAGAACTGCCCGGCGTAATTCCCACCGGCTTTGGCAAACCCGGTTCCCCCGTCGGCTGCCCGGGAATAGGCTTCTTCGATTTTTACGCTGACCTTCCCGGAGAAATACGATCCGGATGGGGCGCAGGCGATAATAAAGGTGAAAGAATTGGCGGGGGAGGCTTTAAACCCGGTCCCCGCGGCAAAGATAAACGGCCGGATGTACAACGAGCTGCCGGATTGGGTAGGGATCCAGTCGCGATCTACTTCCAGCAGGGCCTTGAGGCCTTCCATAAACAGACCGTCCGGGAGCTCCGGGATGGCCATCCGGGAGGCGGAAATATTCAGCCTGCGCTGGTTTTCCTCTGGCCGGAACAGCCAGGCCTTCCCATCTGAATCCTTATACGCCTTCATCCCTTCAAAAACGCTTTGTCCGTAATGGAATATTTTTGAAGCCGGGTCCAGGGTCAGGGGGCCGTAGGGAATGACTTCGGCCTGTTGCCACCTGCCGTCCCGGTAAGTGCAGCGGAACATGTGGTCCGTAAAGACGCTGCCAAATGCCAGGTTGTCAAAATCGACCTCCGGGAGTCGGGATTTTTCAACTCGTTTTACAGGGATCTCATTGATTGTGATGCTCATAACGTGGGATTCAGGTGGTAAAATTACGGAAATATCTTTAGGGGGGCTTTCTTTTTTTGCCCGAAATTGCGGACTTTTGGAGATGCATATAAAATCCTGCTGGCCATGAGAAATCCATTGTTGTGTTGTGTTTTGCTCCTGGTGCTTCTGGCACCCGGAAGCGTTTTTTCCCAATCGGATCATGAATTTCTGGCCGTCGGGGCACCGATAACCGGGGAAAAGACCGATGGTGCGGACGATGCCCCCGCAGCTGCCCGGCTATTTGAGGGGCTGCAGGCCCGCGATACGGTGGCTTCGGTCTTTCGGGCCCGTGTGGTAGACGTTTGCCAGGCCAAGGGTTGCTGGATGCGACTTGCCCTGCCGGAAGGGGAATCGGTGATGGTCCGGTTTAAGGATTACGGCTTTTTTGTGCCGAAAGATATCGCTGGGCAGGAAGTGGTCGTTAGCGGAAAGGCCTTTATTTCGGAGGTTTCCGAGGAAGAGCGCCGGCACCTCGCGGCAGATGCGGGCAAGTCGGAGGCGGAGATTCGAATGATCCGGGGGACTGCCCGGGAGCCGGGTTTCGAAGCGGAAGGCGTCCGTATCTACCATTGACGTGGAACGCCGCATCATCCGGACCTCTGACGGCTCCCGGACCATCCAGCTGCCGGGGTGGCAGGAGCAGTACCATTCGCTTCACGGGGCCCTGCAGGAATCCCGACATGTATTTATCGCCCACGGGCTCGCCCAGTACGCCTCCGGCCGTTTACGCATCCTTGAAATGGGCTTCGGGACCGGCCTGAATGCCTTGCTGAGCCTGCTTGAGGCCCCGAGTCGCGACCTGCAGGTGGAATACACGGGTCTGGAGGCTTTTCCGGTTACCCGGGGGGAATGGGAGGCTCTCGACTACGGCAGCCTGTTCGACGACCCGGAGGCGCAAATTGCCTTTGGGAAACTGCACGAGGCCCCCTGGGAAGCCCCGACGCCCATCACTCCTTCTTTTACCT